>JAIVHE010000300.1 GCA_020201255.1 Desulfobacteraceae bacterium | reverse complement strand
ACTGGTACCTGGGACGGGAATTGAACCCGTACAGCCATTTTGGCCGAGGGATTTTAAGTCCCTTGCGTCTACCAGTTCCGCCACCCAGGCATAATCTTTGATCTTTTATCGCAATTCACCTGCTTTTGCAAGACCAAATTCCCGTGGGATTCTGCCGTTTCTCATGGTTTTGGATGGGTGCGTTTTAGAAATTCCAGGGTATACAGGATGACACCGATCCAGATGCAGGCAAAGGTGATCAGATTGTGGATGGAAAAGGCTTCTTTGTATACAAACACCCCCAGAACAAAGGCGATGGACGGGGCCAGATACTGCAAAATGCCGATGGTGGACAGGTTGAGCCGTCTGGCCGCTGCCGCAAACCACAGCAGCGGCAGAGAAGTCACCACCCCTGCCCCGATCATCCAGAAGCTGAGAACACTGTCTTTTAAAAACAAAGAATTGCCCGTGCCCATCAAAAACACAATATATGCCAGGGCAGGAACCATCAGGATCAGGGTTTCCACAAACAGCCCCGGCAAGGGTGCCACCTGTATACGCTTTCTGCAATACCCGTAAAAGGCAAAGGTAAACGCCAGGGTCAGCCCGAATATGGGCAGCGCGCCATAGGCCAGCACAGAATATATCACACCGGCCAGGGCGAATCCCAGAGAAATGCACTGCATTCGCGTAAAGGTCTCACTGAGCAGCATATATCCCAACAGCACATTGATCATGGGATTGATATAGTACCCCAGGCTGGTTTCCACCACCCGGCCGGAGTTGACAGCCCAGATATAGATAAACCAGTTGAGGGCAATCAATGCGCTGCTCAAAACCAGTCCTTTTACTGTGGCAGGGGACCGCAGAATTTGCAGCACTTCTTTGTGTCGTTTCTGAAAAGAAAGGATGCCGGCCAAAAAGACACAGGACCAGACAATACGGTGGCATAAAATTTCAAAAGGCAGAGCCGCCTGCATTTGTTTCCAGTAGGCCGGCAAAAATCCCCAGGCTGCAAATGCTGCCAGGGCAAAGAGCGCACCGTAAAATGGCTGGTTCATATGATTTCCTTATCATAATTTTTTTTTCAGACAAGTGTAGCACCATGATCTGGATTGGCAACCCAAAATATGAATCTGTGCAGGGCAATTACATTGCCACAGACCGTTTTTTCTGCTACAAACAATCTGCTATGAAATGGATGGATAAAAACAAACTGGTGCTGGCATCCCGGTCTCCGAGAAGAAAAGAACTGCTGGAACAAATGGGCCTTGCCATTGACATTGCCCCCCCGGATGTGGATGAAACCGGAGAACCTGATCAGTCACCCAGGGACTTTGTTACAGTCCTGTCTGAAAAAAAGGCCCGTTATATCATGCACCAGCAGGAGAATGCCTGGGTGATCGCAGCTGACACCATTGTTGTGAAAGACAGCCAGATCCTTGGAAAACCCAGAGACCGGGAACATGCCATCCACATGCTTGAATGTATGAGCGGCCAAACACATTCGGTGTTTACCGGCTACACAGTGGGCCATGGCACCAGGCGGCAGATGGAAACCCATGCTGTTGAAACACAGGTGTTGTTCAAAACTTTGACAAAGACAGAAATCCTCTGGTACACTGGCACAGATGAACCTTATGACAAAGCCGGAGGATATGCCGTCCAGGGACTGGGGGCGTTTATGGTTCAAAGAATCTGCGGCTCCTACACCAATGTGGTGGGGTTGCCGGTATGCGAAGTGATACAGACCCTGAAATCTCTGGAAGCAATACAATTTTAAGGACAAAACGCCATGACAGGGATCAAACAAAACCTTACTGCCGTCAAAGAGACAATCAGCAAAACCGCCATAGACTGCGGCAGAGATCCGGATGAAATTTTACTTATCGGAGTCAGCAAGAAAAAATCGGTGCAGCAGATCAGCCAGGCCATTGATGCAGGGCTCAACAGCCTGGGGGAAAACTATATCCAGGAGGCCATGGAAAAAATCGATGCCATTGGTCATGATGCCGCCACCTGGCATTTCATCGGCCATCTCCAATCCAACAAAGCCAGATTTGCTGTTCCATATTTTGATATCATCCATACGGTGGACACACTGAAACTTGCAAAAGAGATTGATAAACAGGCCAAAAAAATTTCCAAATGCCAGCACATTCTGCTCCAGGTCAATATTGCCATGGAAGATACCAAATTCGGTGCCACCAGGGATCAGACAATTGATCTGGCAAAAAAAATCATGGGATTTGAGCATATCGCTCTCCAGGGACTGATGTGCATGCCCCCGTATTTTGACGATCCAGAAGATGCCAGAGTCTATTTCACACAACTGACTAAAATCAAAGCAGATATTCTGGCTGCCGGCGTCGATCCCGATGCCATGGCCCACCTGTCCATGGGTATGAGCAATGATTTTACCGTGGCCATCCAGGAAGGGGCCACCATGGTGAGAGTGGGAACCGCCATTTTCGGGAGCCGGTAGTGAAACTGCTGCTGCATACCTGCTGCGGACCCTGCACCATCTATCCTCTCCAGGTACTCAGGGGCATGGATATCCAGGTGATGGGATTTTTTTACCGCCACAATATCCATCCCTTTACCGAATGCCTCAAACGGGAAGACACCCTCCGTTGGTATGCTGATGACCAGGGTTTCAAAATGATCTGGCAGCCGGGATATGATCTGGAAACATTTCTTCAGTCTGTGGCCTTCCGGGAAAAGGACCGGTGCAGATACTGCTATCATGCACGGCTTACCGCAACAGCGAAAATTGCGAAAAAAGGAAAATTTGACGGATTTTCCTCCACCCTGCTCTACAGCCGGTTTCAAAATCATGACCTGATCCGTGAGACGGGCGAGGCTGTGGCAAAAGAAAACGGCATACGTTTTTTGTACCATGATTTCAGGGAAGGCTGGAAACAGGGTATTGCACAGTCAAAAGCCATGGACATGTACAGACAATCTTATTGCGGATGTATTTACAGTGAAAAAGACCGGTACTTCCGGCCGGCAAAAAACACCGCTCTCTGAAAGATATTTTTTTTTACTGTGCTGCCAGGCCCTTTAGTTGGGGGGCACTTTTCTGATCTGGTTGATCATGGAGACCAGGCGCCGGTCGGTCTGGTGGAGACGGGCCGCCAGCACCGTAAACAAATGCTTTGCCACTTCTGGATATTTTTCAATGATTTCTTCGAGTTTGTCGCCGGGAAACCGCTTGATCTTGGACCGCCCTTTGGAAATGATGGATGCGGACCGGGCATCTTTGGTGATGGCGGCCATTTCCCCGAAATATTCTCCGGGCTGGGTGATTTCCGCAATTTTTTTGCCCCCCTTGACCACATATACGGCCCCTTGAATCAATTTGAAAAAGTCAATGTCTGTATTTTTTTCCCGGATAATGACATCTTTGTCCTCATATACCTCCACATCCGGATTCACCAGATAGGCAGGCAAAGATTCTTTTGTGATAATGGTTTTTTTCACCACTTCATTAAAGGAAGTCTCTCCGGTTTTGATTTTATGCAGCCCGGCGTCCCGCAGGGTGACCATGCCTTCCTGGACCGCCACTTTCCGCAGCTGATCTTCTGACACATCGGCACTGATTGCCTTGGATACCTCATCTGTGACCTCCATGAGTTCGTAAAGCCCTACCCTGCCCTTGTATCCGGTTCCATTGCAATGGGCGCATCCATTGGGTCCCAGTATTTTGAGATCCGGGATCTCTTTTTTTGAAAATCCTTCACTTTCCAGTTCTTCCGGGTCATATCCCGTGACCACGGTTTTACATTCCGGACACAGCCGCCGGGCCAGCCGCTGGGACAACACCATGGTCACGGAGGCGGCCAGCATATAGGATGGGATACCGATATCCACCAGGCGGCCGATGGTGGATGGACAATCATTGGTATGCAGGGTGGCAAATACCAGATGCCCTGTCATGGCAGCCTTGATGGCGATTTCCGCTGTTTCGAGATCCCGGATTTCCCCTACCATGATGATGTCCGGATCCTGGCGTAGAAAGGCTTTTAAGGCAGCGGCGAATGTCATACCGATCTCTTCTCTCACCGGCACCTGGTTGATGCCTTTGAAGTTGAATTCCACGGGATCTTCAGCAGTGAGAATCTTGATATCATCCTTGTTGAGCCGGTTGAGGATAGAATACAGGGTGGTGGTTTTCCCCGACCCTGTAGGTCCTGTGACCAGCAGCAGGCCATAGGGTCTTGAAATACATCGCTTGAGCATATCAAACGTGCTGGATTCAAATCCCAGCCGCGTCAGATCAATGCTCAGGGCACTCTGGTCCAGGATCCGCATGACAATGCTTTCTCCGAACAAGGTGGGCAGAGAGGAGACCCGGAAATCCACGGATTTTTTTCTGCCCAGGCGCAATTTGATCCGGCCGTCCTGGGGAACCCGTCTTTCAGCAATATCCAAAGATGCCAGAATTTTGATGCGGGAAACCACGGCATTTTTGATGGATACCGGCAGGTTCATGGCTTTGTACATGCCGCCATCCAGACGGTACCGGACCTGGAAAGATTTTTCAAAAGGCTCGATGTGAATATCTGAAACCCCGTCATTGATGGCTTTGGTCAAGATCCCGTTCACAAGTTTGATAATGGGAGCATCAGAAGCCATAAATTCATCCTGGCCGTCATCTCTTTCCGCAGCACCAACCTCGATCTCTTCCGCAGCCTCTGATACCAGGGAACCAAAATCATCCACAGAGGTAACCGGGGTGTCATCTTCCCCATCTTCTTCAAAATGGAGAAATTTTTTATAGGCGTCATCACTGATTTTGTAAAAATCCCGGTAGGCCTGGATAATATCATTTTCAGTGGCGACATACACGTGGATGTTTTTTCTGGTGTTTTTATGGAGTTCTTCCACCACCTGGGTGTCGGTAGGTTCCACCATGGCCACGGACAGGTCGTCATCCTTCAGGATGAGGGGAAATACCATATGTTCTCTGGCCACATCAAAGGGAAGAATTTTTTGGGCCGCTGCATCGGGTTTCATTTCTGCAAACCGGATCACATTGTAATTGTAAATCCGTCCCAATACATTGATGATGGTTTCCGGATCAATATACCCTTTGTTAAGCAGGATGGAACTGAGGCGCTCCCCGGTTTTTTTGTGAACTCCCAAGGCTTCATCCAGCTGAAGACTGGTGATCTGTCCTTCCTTGGAAAGGATTTCACCTATACGGGTTTTGCCTGCACCGGACTGGTCCTTGATGGTGGATGTGAGGCTTGACTTTCCCTTTGCAAATTTGGTTGCCATTTTTGCCTGCATCTTGCACTATTTATAGTTTTTATATACCCGGATGCCGCCTGCAATCACCAGAAATATTCCCAGCAGGTAAAAACAAAACGTGACAATAAAGAGTTTGCTGCTGAAAAATGCAATAGTGGCCACCTGGGCGGTCACTTCCGGTATCCGGTAAAAGACCCCTAATCCCACTGCTATGAGAATGATCCCATAATAGAATCCGAATTTTTTTTTGTCCATCTTAAATCACAGCCTTTCCAATTTTTTGAGTTGTTTTTCAAATTGAATATTTTGAGACTCCAGGTCATTGGTTTTTTCTTCAAGATCTGCAAAAAGAGATTCCACTGCATTTTCAAGGTCTGACAGCTGCTTTGAGAGCAGCTGGATATTTTTGCCATCCCCGTTTTCAGATGCTGTCAGCAGCTCTTCATTCACCGCCTGCATACGGTTTTCCCGGACTTCTATCGCATCTTCAATGGCGTCAATCTTTTTTTGAATAGGCCCCAATACCCTGGATCGGCCGGCAATGATTTCCGATTTTTTCTGGCGCAGTTCCTTTTTGTTCAGGCTTTGGGATTTGTTTTGCTTTCCTGAAACCGTGCCGGCCTCTTCCCATCCGTCTTTGTCTAAAAATTCCTGGTAACTGCCTTCAAATACAGAAATATGGTCCTTTTTGAATACCACCAGCCGGGTAGCCAGAGAATGCAAAAACAGTTCATTGTGGGTCACCAGAATCAAGGCGCCGGGAAAATGCTGCAGGGCCGCTGAAAAGGCATCACAGGCCTCGATGTCCAAATGGTTGGTGGGTTCATCCAGCAGCAGCAGGTTCACAGGGGTCAACAGCAGTTTTCCCAGCATGACCCGGGATTTTTCCCCGCCTGACAATACGCTGATCTTTTTTAAGGCGGCATCTTTTTCAAACATCATGGCCCCGCATATATTTCTGGCAGCCTGGCGGTCAAAATCCGGATGGGCTTCTATCAACTCTTCTTCAATGGTATACCCCTCGTTGAGCGTGAGCACATTGGTCTGTTCAAAATACCCGGCAGCAACCCCCGGGTTGAGAGTGACACTGCCGGATGCAGGGGCAAGCCTGCCGGTGAGAAGTTTGACCAGGGTGGTCTTGCCTTTGCCGTTCTGGCCGATGACGGCAATTTTGTCCCCTGGCTGGACCGTCATGGAAAAATGACTGATCAACGGGTTTTGCGGTTCATAGCCGAAACACAGTTTTTCAGCAGTGAGCATCTGTTTGCCGTTAAAAGGCAGATAGTTGAAAGAAAAATTCAGATTTTTGAGCTGTGACAGTTTTTCTTTTGAATCCTGTTTTTCAAGGGTTTTGATTCGGGACTGTACCATGTTGGCCAGCCGCGCCTTGGCCCGGAATCTTGTGATAAAGGTCTCGATTTCTTTTTTGCGTTTTTCCTCATTGAGCCGGGTTTTTTCATATACCGCTTCATCCTGGGCCACCTGGTCATAGTATTTGGCAGTATCTCCCGCAATTTTCCTGATTTTATGGCGAAGGATGCCGGCAATATGCGTGACCACATGGTCCATGAATCCACGGTCATGGGTGACCAGCAGGACCTCCCTGGGCCATGCTGTCAGAAACTGGGAGATCCACCGAATGGACGTGATATCCAGGTAATTGGTGGGCTCATCTAAAATGAGCAGGTCCGGCTCGGATACCAGTACTTTTGCCAGGTTCAGCCTGACCTGGAAACCGCCGGAAAAAACAGCAGGATCCCTGTCCATATCCACAGGAGAAAACCCCAGGCCGGCCAGTACTTTTTCCGCCTTCCAATAGTGTTCTCTTTCATGGTCAGGCAGTCCCGTCATAGTTTCCTTTCGCACCGTGCTTTCTGAAAACACAATTTTCTGGGACAATATGCCGATGCGGTATCCGGCCGGACAGTTCACCCTTCCCTCATCCGGGTGATCATATCCTGCAATGATATGCAGCAGCGTAGTTTTCCCGTGGCCATTTCTGCCTACCAGCCCCACCCGTTCCCCGGGATTGATCTGCAGGCTGGCATCTTCAAACAGGGTCTGATCGCCGAACCCCTTATAAATAGATTCAATTGTCAACATATGGTATCTGTTCCGGCATATGGTTTCATTTTTTGTTGTGCCCTCCAAGGCAAGGGTGTTACTACAAAATAGTATATATCATTTGTGCCGAAATTTATAAACATCAGATTTTGCTTGACTTGGATTTTCAATCTTGCATAGTTACAGGATAACCAGTGCAATTTCATTATACAAACAGAGGCAAACATGACCAAATACATCTATGAGTTCGGCCCCCAAAAAACAGAAGGGGACGCATCCTTGAAAAATCTTCTGGGCGGAAAAGGCGCCAACCTGGCTGAAATGGCGCGCATGGGCCTGCCCGTCCCTCCTGGATTCACCATTTCCACGGCATGCTGCAACCATTATTTTGACCTGGGGGGCCAATTTCCCCCTGCCCTTGAACCAGATATCATGGCAGCCATGGCCAATATTGAAAGCCAGATGGGGCTTGTGTTTGGCGATCCCACATCCCCTTTGCTGGTATCCTGCCGGTCCGGGGCCAGAAGCTCCATGCCCGGGATGATGGAAACCATTCTCAATGTGGGATTGTGTCCCAAAACCATTCCCGGTCTGGTGGAAAAAACCGGTAATGAATGGTTTGTGTATGATTCCTACCGCCGGTTGATCATGATGTACGCTGATGTGGTCATGGAAAAGGCAGAACAGGTGGTCCCGGAAGACGGCATGGGCATCCGGCTGAACCTGGAAATGATGATGAACAATCTGAAAAACGACAAAGGATATGAAAACGATACCGACATTTCCACCCGGGATATGAAAGCCCTGTGTGATCGGTTCAAAAAAAAGATACGCCAGTTCCTGAAAAAAGATTTTCCTGATGATCCCCATGCACAGCTCATGGGGGCGATAGGGGCGGTGTTCAAGAGCTGGAATGGTAAGCGCGCGGTATCCTACCGGCGCATTGAACATATTCCCGACTCCTGGGGAACGGCAGTGAATGTACAGAGTATGGTGTTCGGCAATATGGGAAACACCTCTGCAACCGGTGTGGCATTTACCCGTGATCCTGCCACCGGCAGGAACGTTTTTTATGGAGAATGGCTGGTGAATGCCCAGGGAGAAGATGTGGTCGCAGGTATCCGCACCCCCAACCCCTTGAACACAGATACAAAGAATATGCAGAATCAGCATCTTGCATCCCTGGAAGAAGGCATGCCAGACCTCTACAGCCAGCTGTATGACATCAGAAACAAACTGGAAGCCCACTACAAGGATATGCAGGATATTGAATTCACCATCCAGGAAGGCAGATTATACATGCTCCAGTGCCGGGTGGGCAAACGGACCGCCACAGCTGCTTTGAACATGGCCATGGACATGCATGAACAGGGCATGATCGATGAAAAAACCATGGTCTGCCGCCTGAATCCCAAAACCCTGGATGAAATGCTCCATCCCATAGTTGACCCGGAACAGGAAAAAACCGCCGTCAAAGTGGCGGAAGGCCTGCCTGCAGGGCCCGGAGGTGCCTGGGGAAAAATTGTATTTACAGCGGAAGATGCTGTGCAGATGGCCAAAACCGGTGAACAGGTAATACTGGTCAGAGAAGAAACCAATCCGGAAGATATTGAAGGCATGCGGGCCGCCGCTGCCGTACTAACGGCCAGAGGCGGTATGACCAGCCATGCGGCCCTGGTGGCAAGGGGATGGGGAAAGTGCTGCATCGTGGGCGCCGGTGCCCTGAAAATCAATGCAAAAAACCGGCAGGTCCAGGCAGGTACCCGGATCTTTCATGAAGGAGATATTTTCACCTTGAACGGCACCCGCGGCATCGTTTATGAGGGCCGGCTCCAAATGAAGGATGCCCTTGAAAATCCCAAATTCAAAAAATTCATGGCCATTGCCGACCGCCACCGGACCATGGCGGTGCGCACCAATGCAGATACCCCTGATGATGCCGCAACCGCTCTGGAGTTCGGGGCACAAGGTATCGGGCTTTTCCGCACCGAGCATATGTTTTACGGGGCTGATTCAGACCGGCCCCTGTTTCTGCTGCGGAAAATGATTTTAAGCAAAACCACGGAAGAGCGCCAGGTGGCTCTGGATGAGCTGTTCCCGTTTGTAAAAAATGAGATACAAAAAACCCTGGCTGTCATGGACAACCTGCCGGTCACCCTGCGGCTGCTGGATCCGCCGCTGCACGAATTTGTCCCCAGCTCAGAGCAGAACCAGATGGAAATAGCCAGGGCCCTGGGAATAGATATAGAGGAAGTGATCAAGCGCAGCATGCTTTTGAAAGAGTCCAACCCCATGATCGGACACCGGGGGGTCCGCCTGGGAATCAGTTTCCCTGATATCACCAGAATGCAGGTGAAGGCCATTTTTGCCGCATCTGCAGACCTGATCCGCCAGGGCAGGCATCCTTTGCCGGAAATCATGGTGCCGGTCACCTGCAATGAAAAAGAACTGTCCTTTACCAAAAAAATTGTTGATGACTGTTACAAAAAAGCCCTGAAAACGCATAATCTGGCCCAGATACCCTATTTGTACGGCACCATGATTGAAATTCCCAGGGCTGCTTTGATTGCCGATAAAATGGCCGAACATGCCCAGTTCTTTTCCTTTGGCACCAATGATCTGACCCAGATGACCTTTGGATTTTCCAGAGATGATATCGGCTCGTTTATGAACGATTATATTGACAATGCCATTTTGGACGCAGATCCCTTTGAAACCCTGGATCAGGAGGCGGTAGGAAGCCTTATTGAAATCGCTGTGGACCGGGGGAAAAAGACACGGCCTGACATCAAACTGGGCATCTGCGGTGAACACGGAGGAGACCCTGATTCAGTGGTGTTCTGCCACAGGGCAGGCCTCACCTATGTATCCTGTTCTCCCTACCGGGTCCCCATTGCACGGCTGGCAGCAGCCCAGGCCGCCATCATGGACAAATAGACGGACAAAACCCTCTGCCGCAAGTGCACGGCAGGGGGTTTTTAATTGATATTCAACCGGTACCGTGACCATCCGCAGCGTTCTTTATAGGGATAGCGCATCAGTTCTGTGGCAAGAATGGAAAAATCCTTGGGCCGGATGGTAAAATACATCACTTTTTCACTGTCCATGATAGTTTTGACTCCCACTGCCGCATAAAGGGTTTTGTATGTATCTTCCACAAAACACTGCACCGCACCTGTGATGATCACCAGATCAGATTCAGCGCGCACTTCAAATACGTCAATCATAGTGATATCAACCGATTTGCCCTTGAAATAGGAGGTGAGCCCGATACGGGTAAGTTCACAGGTGACAAAATTTTTAAATCCCATTTCATACCGGTCAAATCCGTCTTCGGCCGCCCGGCACACAGCAGCGGATACCAGAAAAAAAACCAGGAGAGCCGGCAGATAAAACGGTATGGTCCCTCTTGTCATGATGCCGCCTGTTGCTCATCCATAGAAGCATTCTCCTTGGGAGCATTCTCCTGGGTGGACACCTTCTTGACCATACCCTGGATATTTTTTTGCAAATCCTTGAGAGCCATGGGGGTGAGGACCACTGAGCCGGCCCCGGAAAACCGGTTCTGGTAGCGCTGTCTGGTTTCGGGATCACGGTAGCCTGTTTCCACCAGGATCGGGATCTGGTGGTCGATGTTGAGAACCTGTTCCACAAAGGCTTCTGTTTCAATGCCGGGAGCCTTGTGATTGGCAATGACCATTTGAAATTTTTCAGGCTGGACCCGGAACATTTCCAGGGCCTGTTGACCGTTTGTGGATATGACAGGGGTATATCCCATTTTGGTGATAACATCCGCAATCAACCGGCTGCGGGTATCATTGGTATCAATCACCAGAATATGCCCGGTCCCGATGATGTGCCCGACTTGCTTTGCAGCCGCATCTTTTGTGAAAAAACTGTCCCGGTTGTCACTGCTGACCGGATGCAGTTGGGTGATATCAATTTCATAGGCACGGGAAGCCACAAACAGATCGTTTTCAGGATCCGCCACCCGGACAATAAATCTTTTGTTGTCTGCAATATACTGGCGCAGCCATGTGCGGTAGGTCAGATCCTCTCCTGTGAGGATCAGCAGTTTGGGGCCTGCATGGGTATTCACCTGGATGGAATGATAAATCCGGGGGGTGTTGGCGAAGGGAATCTGGGTTTCCTTGTAGTTTTCAGCAATGAATTCAACCATGAAATCCCTGGCAGAACAGGGGGTGACCGCCAGCACAATGATAAGTACCGGGATAGCCAAAATGCATGTGATCTGTTTCATGATAGATTCCTTTTTCCGGTTATGGCAAAACATACATCATATCGGCCAGTGTCATGACAATCTTGAACCCCATATCATAAGCCAGTATATAAAAAACAGGGTCAGGAAAAGACCACCTGCAATTTTTATCTGTTTTTTCAGGTCATTTTTGCGCCTGGCCCGGAACCGCGCCAGGATCACCCCGAAAATACTGATGGCAAGACCCACAAAAATGATATATAACAGGTACTGCAGAAAATGAAAATCCCAGACCGTTCTCAAATCAAGCTGGTAAAACCGGTCAAAAAAGGTTTCAAATTCCGGCTGGGCCCGGTGAAATACCAGCATGGAGATAAAAAGTACGGTCCAGGCCAGCAGGTGCAGGGCAATGAAAAGTATGGCCCAGACATCTTTTGATTTGCGCCGTTCAAAGGATTTTTTGCTGCGGTTGTTCAGGTATCCTCCTGTGGTTTTTTTATGGGACATGTTGGAATATATAATATGGTTTTGCCATGAATGAAATAGTTCTTTCCAAAAATCAGTTTCTTGAATTAAAGCATCTGGTATACCAGTCGTCCGGTATCAATCTGCATGAAGGCAAAAAAGAGCTGCTCAAGTCCAAACTTGCCAAACGTATGCGACTGACCAGAAAAAATTTTGACCAATACCTTGCGTATCTGGCTTCCAATGAACAGGAGGTGGTGGAATTCATTGACACGGTCACCACCAACCATTCCTATTTTTTCAGGGAAAACAACAGCATTGCATACATGGTACAGCATTTTAAAGGCCTTGGCCCCAAAAAAAATCAGTTGTTCAACATATGGTGTGCGGCATGCTCCACCGGAGATGAACCCTATTCCATCGCCATGCAGCTTCTGGAAGCAGGCCTTGATTTTTCCATACTGGCCACTGACATATCCCATTCGGTTCTGGCCACGGCTGTCAGGGGCATTTACCGCATTGACAAGACCAGAGATGTTCCCAAAGTCCTGCTGCACCGGTATTTCCAACAGGGCACCGGCAAATATCAGGGCCATGTCAAAATCAAAAAACAGGTGCAGGCACATATCAATTTTGAGCGCTTCAACCTGATCACAGACACACCGCCTGACAGGGGTTTTGATGCGGTGGTCTGCAGAAATGTCATGATATATTTTGATCTGCCCACCAGCGAAAGGGTTGTGAACAAACTCTACAAAGCGGTGGCACCCCGGGGCTTTTTTGCCATTGGCAATGCGGAAAGCCTCATGAACCTGACCCATAAGTTTTCATCCATACCAAAGATTCCCTCTCTGTATGTGAAATAATTATCCGCCTTTTGCTGCACCTCTTGTCAGATATGCAGATGAGCAGCAGTCTTAAACCTGCGGGTGATCATTTCAATGATCTCTTCGGCACTGGTTTCAATGGGTTTGTTGCTCACATTGATCATGGAATAGCCTTTGGCAATATAATGGCGGTGGGCCAAAAGAATTTCTTGCTCAATATCTTTTTTGGAGGAATAGGCTTTCATATCTGATGCTCCAAGGCTTTCCTGGCGCATTTTCCGGTGGGACACAAGCTGTTTGGCATTGATGTTCAAGGCAAAAATCCGCCGGCGGTCCACAGCATCCAGTATACCGGGCATGGGGACCCCGGGAACAAAAGGAATATTGGCCACCCTCCATCCCAAAACCGCCATATACATGGACAAAGGGGTCTTGCCGGCACGGGACAATCCCAGCAGGATAATTTCCGCATCAGTGAGGGTTTGCGGGTTCAAGCCGTCATCATGTGCCAGGGCAAAATCAATAGCAGATACCTGCTTGAGATTCACCTGCTGGCGTTCCCGGTAAAGGCCGGGTTTTTCCAGGGGATCCTGATTCAAAAATGCCTGAATTTTTGAAAGCACCGGACCCATCATGTCAATGGTGACAATTTTATGTTCCATGCCCTTTCGGGTAAGGTATTTTCTCAGGTTGGTGTTGACAATGGTATGGACGATCAGGCTTTCAATATCCTTGACTTTGTCAATGAGTTCATCCACTTGAACCTCGGACCGGATCTGGGGAACCTTGACCACGGTAATGTTGTTATCGGGAAACTGAATCAGGGTGGATTGCACCAGGTGAAAGGCATTGATGCCCTCTCCGCAGGATGCGATGTAGATCATTTGAAAAGCCGAAGAATCAGCGGATTCTGTCACAAATTAATTCCTTTATTGCAGACGGTTTTTGGTTTATACTACCTGCATAGCATAACCTGAAAATATAAGGAAGGCAACCATGGCACACCAGGATAAAGGACATTATGCGGACAAACACCCGGATCAGAAGCGTGATCCTGTCATTGCCGAAAAATTACATGAAATCGTGGTTAAAAACCAGCTATCCTGCGCATCCGCCCATAAAGCGGCCGCAAATCTGAAGGTTTCCCCAAAAGAGATCGGGATCCAGGCAGATCTGATGGAGCTGCGCATTGTCGGTTGCCAGCTGGGGCTGTTCGGTTATGAACCGGAACAAAAACGCATTGATCCGGGCATTGATATTTCAGATCAATTGTGGACCAAAATTGAAAGCCAGAGCATTGATGGCCGGATCTCCTGCCGCGATGCCTGGGATATTGCCGGAAAATACAAAATCAGCCGCCTGGATATGGGTTCTGCCTGCGAAAAAATCAATATCCGCATAAAACCCTGTCAGCTGGGGGCATTTTAAAGACCAGCCATGATTGCAGATACAAGCATGGAAATCATGCATCTGTAATATCCTTTTGTGATGCCAGCTTTTTGCGGGTTTTTTGTTTGCGCCGCAATTTCTGTTTGCGGATTTTTTTTATGTATTCCTGCTGTTTTTCATCTGTGCCGGAACGGAGAGCTGCAATTTTTTCAACCAGGGCCCGCAGGGCCAGAAACCGGTTCAGATGACGGGACCTGTGCTTGCCTACCTTTACACAAAGACCGGTATGCCGATGACGGACAAACACGGCGGAAGAGGTCTTGTTTACCTTCTGCCCTCCCCTGCCCGAGGCTTTGATGAATTTTTCTTCCAGATCCTTTTTGTGAATACCCAGATCGGTCAGTTTCTGCTCCAGGGCAGCCAGTTTTTTTTCATTGGGTCCCATAGGACAATCCTTTTTGTCCGTTCTTTGTCCAGGTTTTCACACCGGACATGCCTGTCAATCCACCAGCTTGGCCAATTTTTCGAGCACCGGATCAAAAAGCTGGTGAACCCTCTGATTCACTGTCTGGTTTAGTGTATCATACAATTGGTGATTGTCTATATTTGGTGTAAACCCATCCCCAAGTTTCAGATCAAAAGCGACACAGTGTATTTATTGCGGCGGAAATTGGACGAGTATGGCTTCCACCAGCCGTCTGACCATTTCCGATGTCTGCTGGGGGGTGGGGTGAGAGGAAATTTCCTCGGATCCCATGCCCCGCCACAGAAACATATCAGATGCGGCATCATACACATTGATGGCCAAAATGCCTACATCATACTGGCGAATTTGCGGTGCTGTACTGATGCCAAAACCACTGTAGCGGTGATGTGAACCCAGACCGAAGCCAACGCCCGTGGTGTATGGTTCTGAATAGATTTTTGTTTTGATGGAATATTCATAGTCTACCAGAAAATCGGGTTTGTTTTTCCGGGTGTACCCTTTTTCCATCAACACCCTGTCAATGTTTTCGTGAAACCGTTTGTGCAGTAACGGATTATTTTCTCTGATATCGGCATGGTTTTTTTTCACCGCAGATTTCCAGGCATAGGCGTACAGTTGTGGAAAATGCATTTTTGTATCATAATCCTGGCTTACCTGAATTCTGGAACAGCCGGCCGCTGCCACCCACAGCAACAGCAACAGCGAGACCATCTTTAAAAATTGTATTTTCATATTTTCTCCCGCCTGTATTACATTGATTTCATCTCTTCCACGCGGTCCGCAGATGACCGACAAGGGTTTCCACGGTTTTTCCGATGTCGGTTACCGCCAGAATAAAATTTCTCGAGGCTTGAATGATTGTGCATTATCTTAGTTACAGCAATTTTTGCGTAACTCACTAATTTATGAAAATAAAAAAAACCGATTCTGTTCACCGGACTCGGTAACAGGATCGGTTTGTTTATACATTAATGGTGGAGGCGGCGGGAGTTGAACCCGAGACCACCCTTCAGCATCAAGGGTTTCAACGGTGGTTGGCCAACATCCGGCCCACCATATCAGGCCCCAAACATGTATCTTGATTGCTGTTTTTTTCCATGTATCCTTCCTTTCCGAAAATTATTTGGACTGTTAAAGAAATCTTGTCCCAGTGATTTCATATCAGACTACAATATAATTTAGCCAATTTTACGGCTCAATGTTACTCAATGATCAAGTTGTCCCCACAACCAAAAATCAAAAAGTAACAAATGAGCCGATTTCTGAAAATTATCACATACAATCTTTTTTTGCCAACATCAAACATAATCTTTCTGAAAAATTTAGGTGTTACCGGGGAAAATGAGTGAAAAAACCCTTTATAATAATCCCCAAGGCCAAGAAACAGTCATTGTCCACCAGACAAAAGTATTCACCGGTGCCACAATGGAATTCAAAGGCTCCTGGACTGTTCATCCTGAACATGGCCGTCAATTTCAGGCACCTGTTGCTAAAAAAAAGCCGGATAGGACTGCTGCGCTGGAAAAGTAACTTGGATCTGGCCTGGTTAAGGTGTCAGCCCTAAAACCGGTAAAAAATTGTAAAGGATTATAACGAAGACATGACAGATTTGATCCTCACAGAAAAGTTTTCAGTGGCATCCGATTTTGCCAAAGCATTGGGTGTAAAAACCAAGGGTGATGGATGCTTTACAGGAAATGGCTTTGTCATAACCTGGGCAGTTGGCCACCTTGTGACCCTCTGCGAGCCGGAAGATTATGACACGGCATTGAAAAAATGGCGCCTTGAGACTCTGCCCCTGATTCCAGAATCCTTTGAATACAAGCCTATTAAAAAAAGTTATAAGCAGTTTACGGCCGAACCCTATTGGATCCTTAGAATTACTTTCTCCAATGACAAGGGAAAGTGGGACGGTACCTGGTTCAGGGGAAAGGATATTCGCCTGACTGATCAACGAAAAAAAGACCATCCCTCCTCCCGGAAGAGGCGGTGAAAAAACTTTTCCGGGGAGATATAGGCATCGGCACCCAGTCCACGCGGGCACAGATCATTGAAACCCTGATCTCAAGAAACTATGTGGTTAGATCTGGTAAAAAATTGATGGCAACACAAAAAGGAGTTTATCTGGTGGATCTTCTCAGGAAATGCCCTGTCTCTTCCGTGCTCACATCCCCTGATGAGACCGCCCGGTAGGAAATGAGCCTGAACAGCATTGCTTTGGGGGAGCAGGGTAACAACCAGTTCCTGACCGGGATTAAAACCTTTGTGGCCCGCGCCGTAGATGAGCTCAAGTCTGCCCGCTTTGATATAAAAGCGTTTAAGACCGAAACCATTGTTGTCGGCAAGTGTCCGGACTGTGGCCATGAGGTCCAGGAAACCCAGAAGGCATATACCTGCAGCAATAGAGGATGTCAATTTGTCATATGGAAGAAGATGGCAGGTAAAACCATCTCTTCCAAAATGGCGGCCAATCTTCTGACATTCCGCAAATCAGGTCCTTTTAACGGCTTCTATTCAAAAAAGAAAAAACAATTTTCAGCATTTCTGGTTATCAAGCAGGAAAATGGCCGATTTCAGGTTGCATTTGATTTTAACCGGCCTATTGCCGGGCAGGCTGTCGTGCCGGATTCGGTTTCAAGACCTATCTCAAGTCCAGGATCCAACACAAAATCAAAAATATCAGCAGACATCTCAGCCCTGGCCTGTCCTGTCTGCGAGGGAAGTATCATTGAGGGTAAAAAAGGCGTGGGATGTTCCAATTGGCGGCCTGAAAAGGGGAATTGCAGGTTTGTGATCTGGAAGGAAATCTTTGGAAAAAAACTGACCATAAAAAACATGGAAGCACTTCTGGCAGGTAAAATCACAAGATCTTATGTGCTCAAAGACAAGGACGCAATTAAATTCAAAGCGAAATTGAGAATGATAAAAGAACCGGAAATTTTCATCGAGATTCTGCCCATGGAAGGAAATTCGGAGTCACGGTTCAAGGTGCCCTGCTCCAGATAATTGATCATGGGAAATCTACGAAAGGATACAACCGAACTATGGCAGTTTTTTTAGGAAACATCGGACAGAGCAAAATTTCTGACAGATTTTACCGGGTGAGATTTTGTGCACACCCTCCCCTACCCTTCAAAATGTTCCAATCAGCTTATCCAATGCAATTATGGCTATGAGGAAGATCTTGAGATTGATCTTCACCTGTTTGTTGTCTACAACGAACGGGAATTCAAATCAGCCACTATTCAGGGCACCGGACCCCAAGAGAGCCAACAGGCTTGAAAACTTAGAAGCAGAGATCCGGACCTCCGTGGATGATTATATTGAAACCTGTGCCAAGCAAGGGATAGAACTCCAGAAATCTTATAGCAGTTCATCAATTCATGATCCTGGGATATTGAATTTTTCTTGACGGAATGAATTTCATGGTGATACTTATGAATAAGGCTGATCTTTTAGTAAATTTATATTGTTTTTATTAACTTAAAAATCACCCTTTGGTTTAATTGGACCTGAACAGATATAAGAAAGGTGCCATCATGAAACCCACCCCTGAATCAAAGCATGATGCGATAATAGAAGAATTAAACGAAATATCAAACCATATAGATAAAAGTCAGTTTGCATTCAAATTCAATCGATTTAAAGAAGATGCGAACCAAATGATTTCATCAGCGCCAGAATTGGCATATACAATTCTTGGAATTGTTGCATGTTTTGAAAATGACTTAGCATCAATGCACGCTTGAGCAAGCCTACACATATGCATATAAAGCCTATAAAAAAGTAAAAGAAGACAGGGAAATTTTGATAAAATTAATGAATTTTGCATATTGTCTGGGAAAAACCGATGAGTATGAGAATTTCAAAAAGAGACTTATCAAGCTTGGTTTTGATTTTCATGATCCTCATGATTTTCTTGAAGATTCTGATGATTTTTTGCAGAATGCCTTTGGGATTGTTGATAGAATGATAGCAAACAATCCAGCGCTGATAATTGAATCTGATCCTGATTTTGAAGCATTTGTAGATGAACTGGTGGATGGGGTGGATATTTCATAAATGTGTTCCCAGTGGAAGGTATTGTACTTCACAATTTTTTATGAACAATACAATGAACTGGTTATGGAAGTATCTGCCTTAAGAAAAAAAGACCCGGATACGTATAAAACTCATCCAAAAACAAAATTCCTGGCAAAAATCAGACATGTAATCTGGCAGAGAATTGTCCTTAATCCAAAATCTAAAGAATTCCATCTTGGAGATACATTTCCAGAACAATACAGATGTTACAAAAGAGCCAAGTCAGGCCTCCCCAACAGATATCGACTTTTTTTCAGATACAAAAGCAAAGATGGGAAGATAGTTATTCTCTGGATGAACTCTGATAAAACACTGAGAAGCCAATCCAGCAAATCAGACCCATATACCGTCTTTTTAAAGATGCTTAAAAGTAAAAAAATTCCACCTAACTGGAAACAACTGGTATCAAAATCAACAGATATAAAAACCAAACGTGCAAAAAAAAACTGACATATAAGCGATCCGGGATAACAAATAAGCAGCTACGCCGCATCACTCGGGTCCTGGATCTGGCCGGCAGGCCCTGGTGGGTCAGTTTGTCTGTCAAGGGGCATCGGTGAGGCGGAGATCGTTGATTTTTTCAGCATGGGCCATGGCGTGGGGAACCAGAACCTGGCAAACTGTAAATCCGTACGCACAGACTTCTGGACCTAAGCTGGTCAGACGGAAAAAACGACAGTCAGGCATCACCGGCGTGGATCTATATGGCGGAACCAAACACAGCCCTGGCAACGCCCTGGGAAAAAGCTGTCTCCGGAACAGATTCAGCGGGGTGCAACCGGTCACACATCAGCATCAGATGCTTTCAAAAGATACATGCTGCCGAATATGAACGAGGGAACCATGGAAATTGACAAGCTGCAGACTGATCAACATGTGATCACCATATTGAAGGGTGTAAAAAAAGATAAATTATTAAAATAATTGGTGGAGGCGGCGGGAGTTGAACCCGCGTCCGAAAACCATCATCCCTGGCTTCTACATACTTATCCTGAACTTTGATATTAGCCGTAAGGTCTCCTTCAGGAGGGATACCTGGCGGTATAGCCTGAGAAATTTAACTGTTATGGATCAGGCAACCAGAACAGCGGTCTTGCAAAGTCGACGCCCTGGCCTGAGATCTGCAAGAGGGATTTCAGCAGGACGGTAGCGGGTGTTAAGCCGCTACGGCGTAATTATAATCGTCTGCGATTATCTTTAGGCTTTGCCAAGTTTACGAGCTGACAAAAGACTCGGTATGCTACCATAGGCTTCAAAATCTCCGTCGAAACCATTTCGCCCCCAAATTGTAAAAGACCAGTGTATTCAGTGCTGACGGCACAAAATGTCAGGCGGAATATTTTTTGTGGTCCCGGTCCATGTCCCGTTTAACGTCACGCTCCTTGATGGTCTGCCGCTTGTCAAACAATTTCTTGCCTTTTCCAAGACCCAGCAGGACCTTGATTTTGTCATTTTTAAAATAGATCTTTAAAGGGACCAGGGTATATCCCCTTTCTTTGATTTTCCCGATGAGCTTTGAAATTTCACCCTTGTGGAGCAGCAGTTTTCTGGTCCGCATGGGTTCATGGTTATCATTGTAAGCAAATTTGTATGGGGAGATGTGCAGCTGGCGCAAAAACACCTCTCCGCGCCTGATATCTGCATAGGAATCCTGGAAACTGACCCGCCCTTCCCGGATGGCTTTGACTTCTGATCCAACCAGAACAATGCCGGCTTCAAATTCCGCATCAATGTGAAAATTGTGACGGGCTTTTTTATTGGAGGCCACAAGCTTTATATAATCAGAGGTCATGCCTTTTTACTCTTCCATCTCTTTGTAGGGCAGAATATCTTTATATTCTGCCTGTGTAAACTGTATAATTTCCTGGACAGTGGAAAATCCCAGCACTTTTTGTGCAAATGTGCACGATTTTTGATAATCCATATTCCGGATCATTTTTTTGATCACCGGAATAGATGCCGGGTTCATGGAAAATTTTTTTAATCCAAAGCCCAGCAAAACGGGTATGTTTATGGGGTCTCCTGCCATTTCACCGCACATGACCAGTTCAATATTGTTCTTTTGTGCAGCATCAAAGGTCATTTTGATCATTTTCAATACCGCCGGGTTCAGTGCCTGGTATAAATGGGCTACCCTGCGGTTGCGGCGGTCAATGGCCATGGAGTACTGGATCAGATCGTTGGTGCCGATACTGAAAAAATCCACCTGCCGGGCCAGCTCATCAGCCATGAGAACTGCCGACGGCACCTCTATCATGATTCCCAGCGGAATATCCTTATTGAATACCTTGTCATCGTTTTCAAGTTCTGCAACAGCCTGATGAATGATGGCTTTTACCTGCAACAATTCTTCCATACAGGAGATCATGGGGATAAGCAGCTTGATATTGCCAAATGCCGCTGCCCGGAGAATGGCCTTGATCTGGGTAATGAAAATATCTTGGTTTTCCAGGCAGAACCGCACCGCCCGCAGTCCAAGGGCCGGGTTGGCCTCTTCCACAGGATCGATATACGGATTGAACTTGTCTCCGTTTATGTCCAGTGTCCGGATGGTCACCGACTGGGGGCTCATCAATTCCACCAGTTCCTTGTATTTGACAAGCAGCTCATCTTCAGTGGGAAACCGCTCCAGATCAAGATACAAAAATTCTGTTCTGAAAAGTCCGATGCCGTCTGCCCCGTTGTCTTTTGCAGACACCACCTCTTCCACCAGTTCAATATTGGCCATGAGATTAAGAGATACCCCGTCCCTGGTAACTGCCGGCAGATGACTTTCTCTTTCTATATCCGCCCGGTAGGCTTCAAACCGGGCCAGGCGTTCTTCATATTTAAACAGGGTATCTTCTTCAGGATTGATGATGATGATACCGGAAGAGCCATCCACAATCAGTATATCGTCATTATTGATACAGGCTGTGGCACGGGCCAGGCCAAAAACAGAAGGAATCTTTAACGATTTGGCCACAATGGCAGTGTGGGAGTCTTTGCCCCCCCGGTCGGTTACAAAACCTTTGATACGTTCCAGCTGGATCTGGCTGGCATCGGCAGGGCTCAGGTCATGGGCCACGATGATAACCCGTTTGGTGATGTCACCAATCTTGATATCCCGGGCACCCAGCAGATACGACATGATCTTGTCTGAAACCTGGACAATGTCATTGACCCGTGCTTTCAGGTACTGGTCATCCACCTGCTGGAACATGAGTTTGACCTGGCGGGCGACTTTTCTCAAGGCCCATTCCGCATTGATCTGCTCGGTTTGGATGGTGTCAATGGTTTTGCCATACAACATCTTATCCTTGAATAATGCCATATGGGTTTCCAGGATGTTCAGTGTCTCGCTTACATCTTCATCAAGGGCTTCTATGATCCGGGCATGTTCATTTTTGGCATTTGCCACGGCACTTTTGAACCGGTCGATTTCCCGGGGTACCATGGAACTTGATTCATTTGTCACTTCTCCGAATCCATCGTCAAAAAAGGCTTTGATCTTTTCCACCACCGCTGCATCTTCAGAAGACTCCGCCTGAATATGAATGCAGGAGCCCTTCAGGGCGCACAGGGTTAAAATATCTATGATGCTTGCGGCATCCACCCGGGTAGTTCCATCCGACAGCCAGATTTCTTTTACTGCGGTCATGGCCATTTTTGCTATCTGGGCTGCAGGTCTTGCATGCATTCCCAAATCATTTATGACAATGGTTTTTTGGGACAATTGTATTTGTTTTTTCAAACGCAAACCCGTTTTTATATGTTTCCAGGTAAAAAGTCAATTCTGTTCCAGGGCATGGTCCAATTGCCCTGGTTTGGTGCCCACAGTTTTCATGTGTATGATCTATACCATACTCTGCACTGGTTCACCAGTGCAGATTTCTCCGGTTTTGTTTTCACAATCTTGGGGCAGTCCCTTTACCGGGCCGGCCTTTGGAAAAATAAAAAGAGGTCTTTAACGGAAATTTTTGGATGCCCATATGGTCAAGGATCTCTCTTTGGGCGGCATCAAAAGAGTGGTATTCCCGGTCGGGGCTGCAAGTATGGTAAAACATTTCACCCCAGGAGTTGATATACACGACACAGTAATCTTTGATTCTGGATTCCTGGCGGGGGGTGTAAAAGTTAATACTGATAAACGCACAGATCACGCCGGGAGACTTTTTTTTCAACTCGGTAAACTGAAAAGTTTGTTTCATTTGCGGGGTAAAAAAGTCGTTCATTGCACAGAACAATTTAAGGATATCATCATGGGTAACCGGCGTGGGGTTGGGAATAAGGGTGACAGTTGACTGCTCGGTAAAAAGTCCGTTGTTGATGAGCCATGCCCCTATTTGCTCAATGGTCCGGGTTTGCAGCAAAGACTCGTCATGGCTCTGGTGTATCCTGTCGGGTTTGTGGAACAATTCCCATTTTGCCTGGCGGTCATGTCCATGCAGGTACCGGATATGCAGCCGTGAAAACAACCGGTCGCTTCTGGAAATCAGCAGAATTTTTTTTATCTTGAACGGCTTGTCCTGAAAAACAATATCCACCTTCCGCTCCAGCACCCGGCGGTCTTCGTTTGAAATCATCAACCCTTTGGAATTGGTTTCAAAGGTATTTTTCACCTGATTGTATTTTATGAACATATACCGCTCAATGGAGGCTGACACCCGGTAGATCCGCTGGTAATCCCATACTTTGAAATGCCCGATCTCAAAGAGCCTGGAAAGACTCCACCCCCATTTCATTATGGAATCGGTCATCAGGTGTCTGCGCAGCCCGAATACGGTATTGTCCAGGACCGCTTCCTTTGAAATACCAAGTTTTAAAAAAAAACAGGTAAGGATCAGGTTCATGGATTTTGTATCGCCGGCAGACCGGTAATAGGCAAGCAGGTTGTTCAGCAGGATGATATAGGAATCATTCTGTGCCAGTTTCAGGTGGGTGCCCGAATTCATCCATACATTTTTATACTGGTTGCACAAAAGGGGTTCCTGTCCATAGGAATGGATATATTTTTCCAGCAACGCCATTTTAATCACTGATTTAAAAGGGCTTTTCAGCCATTTGAACATCTGCCAGATGGAAGCGCCGAAAAATTCGTTTACCGGTATGGCATGAATGTCCCCTAAGTCAATATACCTCTGGTATCTGGAAAACCGGCTGATCTGCGTCATGATCATATGGTAGTAGTGCAGGCTGATGGGTGTTGGCAGTACCGACCAGAGGGGCAGTTTTCCTGCCACATGGATCATGGTTCTGTAAAATTCTTCTTTCAACAGCATGGATTGGGCGGAGCCGGAACTTTCCTGGGTCGATCCCCCGAAATCATTGTTTTTCGACTTTTGAATATCCACCACAAAAAACGTCGTCTGAATCTTAAACCGTTCCATGGCCAATTTTTCCAGTATTTTGAGCTTTTGCAAAAACAAAGAGATCTCATGGGCATTCATGAGCACTTCATTGATACAGATCCAATAGTCAATGTCGGATTCATGGGTCTGTGCCAAAGATCCCACACTGCCCATGGTAAAAATACCTTCGATATAGGGCACAGAAATGTGTTCTGCCTTGTATTTGTGGATACCAATTATTTTTTCAAGTACCTGCAGTGCCGTTTTGGGGGGCAGATAATCTGCTATACCACAGGGTGTTTTCGGGTGTATGGACGGTGTACCCGGCAGATCAATGTTTTTGTGCAGCAGCAGGGGAACCAGCTGAAAAAAATCCGCCTGGGAAGGTTTGAAAATATCAAATGCCGTGAGAATACTCATTTTATTCTGATTTAAAAATTTCATTTCTCCGTAATGGATAAACTCACAGAAAATCAGCAGATTGATTTTTGCTGCAATGGATTTTTCCATACGGGGCAGATCTGTAAACCCAAGTTGATACCGTCTGGCATTATATGCAATGCCCCGGGAGCGGATCATGGCACCGGCACAGGAGGGGAAACGGGAAAACCGGGACTGGACAAAAGAAAAATCAGCCTGATCAATGCAGGCTGTGGCAAAGGAAACCCCTGATATCCTGGTGTGGGAAAACACAGCACAGGACAGATTGGCATGGTTGAAAACCGTTTTCGCAATGACCGCATCAATGAATATGGCATCATGGAGATCTGCCCGGGTAAAATTGCAGTTATACAACCTGGCACCCTGGAAGCTGCAGTTCACAAACCGGGTTTTTTGGGCATTGATATTTATCAGAACAGCATGATCAAATGTAGCGTTCTTTACCACCGCCCTTGACCAGTCGATGTTATAGAAAACCGCATACCTGAAAAAAGTATTTTCTATGTGGGAGCCGGAAAGGTCACAATTTTTCAGTGTGGCACCGTTACAATACAGGGTTGATGCTGATAACCGAAGATCAGAAAAATTTTCATCGGTAATGGTCACATCCGAAAGATCAATGGTTTTGCTGGGAATATTTTCCCTCAGAGTCTCCAGTTTCTTTTGAACGGGATCAGAAAACAGGTTGGAAAAAATATTTTTTTGTTTTTCCGGGGGCTGCTCCAGTTTCTGGATCATGGTTTCAAACCAGGATGAAATATCCTGTTTTTCCAGTTCCAGAAGTGCTTTTGCCTTTTCCATGAATCCAAACATCCGGCGTGTGGGTTTTTGTGCAGATATCTTGTCATGGGCACTGAGGACCCGGACCACCCGTTCGGGTCTTTTTTTAATTATACCCAGTATGCAGGCCAGATTGATATCAAAATTGGTTTCCAGATATTGAGATTTATTCAGGGCAATATCTTGAATTACAATAAAAGAAAGCCTGGATAAACCGGCAAGTTCTCTGCAAAGAATGGGTATAAGATCGGGATGGGTTTCTCTCACCTGGGTGATAAGGACGTGCACCGGCTTTTTACCGGTCACTATCAGGGCTTTGAAGGCATTGAACGCCTCATGCATGTCTGATTTTACAAAAAGGCGGAATACAGGATCAAATAGTTGTGGATACATCCCCATGGATGAATTTTCGATCAGGCTGTATACCGCCTCTCTTGTTTTTTTGACCTCCTCATGTTCCAGAATGTGTGTAAGCAGGTCAATGGGCAGTTTTCCTTTCAACATGGACAGGGCTTTAAGACCTTTGATCCTGACGGCCGGAGACTGGGACTGTATTTCGTTTTTCACCAGCATGTCCGGGTCCCGCAAAAAAACTGGAATATTGTTTAAAAAAGGATCTGCATCCCGTTTGCGGTCAAACAAGCCGGCAAAAAAGTCAATGACCGCTTCCCGGGTGTTGATGTTATGGAGCATTTTTTTAAACACATGGGCATATCTCAGGCGGATTTCAGGGGAAGACTGAAGATACTGGTCGATGAAACCAAGGCGCTGGGAATCAGTGACCAGATTCACAGCCTTCTGCATGGCAGTCACGCTGACAGCACCATTGAGCATGGATTTGAAGGCAAAATATGCACCAGGTTCACCAAATTCCACCATGGTTTTACACAAATAGATACTTTCATTCAAAGATATGTCAGATGTGATCCGCTGGCAGATCCGGGCACAAACCATGGCAGACTCTTTTGATCCCCGGGCATGCAATGGCAGGTTTTCAGGATCATCCAGCATGGCCAGAACCCCTGCCTGTATAATGCCCATGGTTTTTTGTGCCTTGGTTCGAAGGGAAAATGGATAGGATAAAACAGCCTCCATCACAGGAAGTATCCCAAGGGAAGGAGGCAGGTTGCCGGCCCGGGTCACCAGATCGATTTTTTTTTCATCATCCAGAGATGCCCATAGAACCTCAAAATTTTTTTCATCAAACGCTAGAGACAAATCAGTCATTGTCAAAATATTTTGTTGTATTTTACCTTTTTGGTTAAAAGTGATATATGGTCATGTTTGCAACAATGCAAAAATAATGGATACCCAAAACCCAATATAAAGAATTAGTGTTCAGAGCACAACGTAAAAAAAATATGAAACCACTTGCATCAAAGGATGAACCGGCCGGCAGGGCCGGAAAATATGACGCGGAATCCATAGAAATCCTCAAAGGACTGGACCCTGTCAAACGCCGTCCCGGGATGTATACCGATACCACAAGTCCGGATCATCTTGTATTCGAAGTCATCGACAACAGTGTTGATGAGGCCATTGCCGGATTTGCCGATACCATTGATGTGACACTTACAAAAGACAACAGCATCATAGTAACGGACAACGGCCGGGGAATGCCTGTGGATATCCATCCCAAAGAAGGTATTTCAGGCGTGGAACTGATCATGACCCGGCTGCATGCAGGGGCCAAATTTTCCAACAAAGACTATGCATTTTCCGGCGGGTTGCACGGAGTGGGAGTTTCTGTTGTCAATGCCTTGTCAGCATGGCTTGAGATCACTATTTTGCGCAAAGGACAGCAGTTTTCCATTGGTTTTGAAAACGGTATCAAAACCCGGGAGCTGGCAGTGGTTGGTGAAACCCCGAAAAACAACACCGGCACCCGGGTGCAGTTTTTTCCCAACCCGGATTATTTTGAAAGAACCTTTTTTTCTAAAACCGCCATTAAAAATGCCCTGAAATCAAAGGCGGTTCTGTGCAAGGGATTACAAACCAGTTTTCTGGATGAAGCCACAGGAGAAAACCACACCTGGTTTTATGATCACGGCCTGGATGAATATTTGAGTGAAAACCTCAAGGATCATAAAACATTGTTCCCGACACCATTTACCGGCAATTGTCAGACAGAAGAGTTCCAGGCGGTTTGGGCGGTCAACTGGGTGACGGAAACAGTATCCGGCATGGAAGAAAGTTATGTAAATCTGATTCCCACCCGTCTGGGGGGCACCCATGTCAATGGATTCAGATCCGGTCTGCTGGAATCTTTGCGGGAGTTCTGCAAATTTCGCAATCTGCTGCCCAAAAATCTGTTTCTGGCACCGGAAGATATCTGGAGCAATGTAGGGTATGTTTTGTCCGTAAAGTTATCAGAAGCCCAGTTTTCAGGCCAGACCAAGGAAAGATTGTCATCGCGGCACTGCGCCAATCTGGTGAATCCCAAGGTACGGGATGCCTTCAGCCTGTGGCTCAATCAGCATGTGGATTTGGGAGAGGCGTTGGCACAGCTTGCCATGGAACAGGCCAGAGCCCGGGTAAAAAAATCCAAAAAAGTAACCCGAAAACAGGCCGCCAACGGCATCGTCCTGCCGGCCAAACTCTCGGATTGTACCAGTGATGACCAGCAGCGCAGGGAACTTTTTTTTGTGGAAGGAGATTCTGCGGGCGGATCTGCCAAACAGGCCAGAGACAGACGGTTTCAGGCCATCATGCCCCTGCGGGGCAAGATCATGAACACCTGGGATATGCCCGCCTCGGCCATTATTGAATCAAAAGAGATCAGAGATATTGTCCAGGTGCTGGGGGTGCTGCCCGGCCAGGAAGATATTTCCAGGCTCCGGTACAACAAGATCTGCATTCTGGCAGATGCGGATTCTGACGGACTGCATATTGCCACGCTCGTTTGTGCATTGTTCCTGAAACATTTTCCCATGGTCGTTCAGGCCGGGCATGTCTTTATGGCTATGCCGCCTTTGTACCGAATCGATGTGGGAAAAGAGGTTTTTTATGCACTGGATGATGCAGAACGACAAAGCATCATCAAACGGATAAACCGCAGGAAAAAATCGGGAAAGATAAATGTCCAGCGGTTCAAGGGCCTGGGAGAGATGAACCCTGTCCAGCTCAAGGAAACAACCATTGCCCCGGATTCCAGACGTCTTGTACAATTGACTGTTGATGCAGCAGATGCGCTGGATGATGTCCATGAGATCATGGACATGCTTTTGGGGAAAAAACGGGCCAACGACCGAAAACTGTGGATTGAAGCCCAGGGCAATATCAAAGAGATAGAATGATATGAAACAAATGATGCCTGCAGTTATGGAAGACTATGAAAAAATTGCCTTTGAGACTTTTGCCCAGAAGGCATACCTCAATTATGCCATGTATGTTATTTTGGACCGGGCCCTGCCCCATATCGGGGATGGTCTCAAACCGGTCCAGCGGCGTATTGTGTATTCCATGAGCCAGCTGGGACTTTCATCCACGGCAAAATTCAAAAAATCCGCCCGCACCGTGGGTGATGTACTGGGCAAATTTCATCCCCATGGTGACACCGCCTGCTATGAAGCCATGGTAATCATGGCACAGCCTTTTTCATTGCGGTACCCCCTGGTGGAGGGTCAGGGAAACTGGGGAGATCCCAATGACCCCAAATCGTTTGCCGCCATGCGGTACACAGAATCCAGGCTTTCCCGGTATGCCGACCTGCTGCTGGATGAACTGGAACAGGGTACAGTGGAATGGGCACCCAATTTCGATGGCACCTTGCAGGAACCCAGACTGCTGCCGGCCAGACTGCCCAACCTGCTGCTCAACGGCACCACCGGTATTGCCGTGGGCATGGCCACCAGCATTTTG
>JAIVHE010000346.1 GCA_020201255.1 Desulfobacteraceae bacterium | reverse complement strand
TTTTCCGGTGGTGGTCATCGGATCCGGCCTGGGGGGACTGGTGTGTGCAGCCTATCTTTCCCGGTTCGGGTTTGATGTCACAATGCTGGAACAGCACAGCATTCCGGGCGGGTATGCCACGGCATTCGACCGGGGGGATTTCACCTTTGATGTGTCGCTGCATGCCACGGTGGCGGAACATGCCATGCCCCAGATGATCCTGGAAGATCTGGGGTTGTGGAAACACCTGGATGTGGCGTACACCCCGGAACTGCGGCGGATCATCACAGACCGTTTCGATATCACGCTGCCGGCCAAGGACCCGGAAGGGGTCAAGGCTCGGCTGTCAGAACAGTTTCCCCATGAGAAAACAGGGATCCACGGGTTTTACACCCAGATGGAACAGGTGATTTCCGAATTATGGGGCGGCGGCGCATCGCAAAGCAGCATCATGGGAAAATTGGAACATATTACCCTGGCCCAGTGGATGGATCAGCATGTGTCAGACCCGGATGTGAAAACCTGCATGGCGGTATTTTCAGGATATTACGGGCTGCCCCCGGAGGAGCTGAATGCCCTGTTTTATGCCATTGCCACCGGGGAGTACCTGGTCCACGGGGGCCAGTATTACAAGGCCCGGTCCCAGGACCTGAGCGATACCCTGGCAAAAGGAATTCAGCAGTTCAACGGCCGTATCCATTACAATACCCGGGCAAAACAGATCCTTTTCAACCCGGACAAAACCATCACAGGGGTGAAAGATCACCAGGGAACGGTGTATCCGGCCCGGGCCGTGATCGCCAACTGCCCGATGCCGGCCCTGGTAAATTCCCTGGTACCGCCGTCGGTCATGCCGGCATCATTTGCGGCACAGGCGCAACAGCGACGGCCCTCATTGTCCAGCTTTGTGGTGTGGCTGGGATTGAACCGGCCGGTGCCCGGTATCACGGATTATGAAATCGACCTGGCCGGAACGGCCGGAACGGCTGAAACGTCAGGAAACGGTCTGTTCAACAAAGCCGACCTGGCGGAATCCGGCATCGGGGTCACCATTTACGACAACCTGTTCCAGGGATACTCCGCCCAGGGCAAAACCACCATGACCCTCATCTGTCTGAGTGACTATGCCCGGTGGCAGGAATTTGAAACCGATTATTTCAACAATGAAAAACAGGCCTATAACCGGGAAAAAGAACGGATTGCGGCCCGGTTTATCCAGCGGGTGGAAAACGCCCTGATCCCCGGCCTGTCAGACATGATCGAAGAGATGGAGATCGGCACCCCCCTCACCAATGTGTTTTATACGGGCAATACCGGCGGCGCCATATACGGCTATGACCGGAACCGGCCCCACCTGGAATCCCAAACCCCGGTCAACGGGCTCTACCTGGCCAGTGCCTGGTCCCACGGCGGCGGCTACACCCCGGTGATGATGGGCGGCAGGCAGACGGCACAGCAGGTAATCAAAGATTTCAAGGGCGACTGAAACGGCGTGATTTCTGTTACCCGCGCAATTGACCCGGCTGAAATCATTCGCATTTACCAGCACCCAGGATCAGGCCGGAATTTCATAAAATCGTTTGGAGACAGGATATCGATATCAATATATTTTTTTATGCTCCGAAGGTGTTTGTCTCCGGAAATGATGATCTTACAGTCAAGCGCCACAGCACATTCAATGAACTTATTATCATCCGGATCATCTTCAACAACGTCAAGGTCAGGTGTTTTCGCAGTGAAAATGGAATGAAACCCCTCGGCAAATAATTGTGTCAGGGTTTGTATCTCATTTTTATCTTTCAGGCCAAGCCGATTAAGTACCTCGATATATTCTTCAATGATTGGTTGGGAAACGCACAGGGTAATCGTTCCTGTTTTCCAGCAGTCAATTATCTGCCTTGGAATACCCCCGAAGAAGGAGGAAATAAACACATTGGTATCAATAACCACCTTACGCATTTTTTGACCGCACATGTTTTATTGTTTTTTCGATGTCTGATTCAGAAATATTGTTTTGCGCCAGGTTTTGACCGATTTTTTCCCACAGGTTGTCGATACAGGTACTCGCATCTCTTTCTTTGATGTATTTCTCTAACAGTTCACGCACGAGTTCACTTAAATTTTTCCCCTCGGCTTTGGCCAGCTGACTGACTTTATTTTTCAAGTGTGATTCGAGCCGAATGATCATTTGCGTTGCCATGGTTACGCCCTCCTCTATATATTGTAAATATAAGTTATACAATATATCCGGGTCTGTCAACCGGGAAGATGCCCTGGCCTCCAGGGGGTCGGTGCGGATGTCGGGCCGAGCCAAACCGGCTCATGGACCGGCGGAATCCGGCATCTTGACATTTCATGCATTGGTGCTATCATGAATTCATAAGAAATACGATTGCAGGAGGTGATTATGGATGTTATTAAAACGGTAGGCAGCAGCGGCCAGATTTCTATTGGTAAAAAATTTGCGGGCCAGACCGTGATGTTAAGTGAACTGGACACAGGCGTGTGGTTGATCAAACTGGGGCGGTTTATTCCGGACAATGAAAAATGGCTGCATGCCCCGGACGTTGAAACCTCTTTGAACCAAGCCGTTGACTGGGCAGAAAAAAATCCACCGGCAGATACCGAACTTCATGATCTGGAAAACCGGCTCAAATGACCCTAAGCGATACAGGCAATCCAGTCAGGCTGGATTTGAACAACCCGGTGTTTCAGCAGGCCCTTTTCAATTTGACCAAAATTGTCCGCAGGGTTGCCGGCTGTATACTTTCCATATCAGTAAAGGATTTCGGGCAATCGGATATCGCGACCAGTCATGGCTTCGGATACTGTCTCTTCACCCGGATCACGATTCTGCTTATCAATAGCCGAATAATCACCCGGCGGAGTGCCAGGGGAGGGATACCTATCTCTCATCCGGTCGATCCAATCGAAATTATGGGTCATTTTTTCATATAAGCAAATGCCGAAAACTGGCCGGGATCTGGAGGTATGTTGTTTGCCGGCAGTTATCTGGAAATTTATCCAAATGCTATTGCTGACGCATTTGCCGATTTGTATAACCGTCAGGTCAAAAAGAATCTGGAGGCTGAAAAATGAAGGTGCTTTGCAAAAACAAATTGGGGAGATATAAATGTCTGAACAAGTGGAGCTGAAAAGCATTGAATTAAAAGGATTTAAATCCATTGATGCTGAAGGACAATTTATTGAATTAGGCCCGATAAACGTTATGCTGGGAGCGAACGGTGCCGGCAAGAGCAACCTGGTCTCATTTTTCAAAATGCTGAACCATATGACCATCGGCGGTTTGCAGCAGTATGCGGCGGACAAGGAATTTGCTGAGTCCTTGTTGTATCTGGATGCCAAAAAGACAACGGAAATATCGGCAACGCTTCGGTTTGAGGATGAACGTGCCTTTGATACATACACATTTGTGATGAACCGGGATGCCACCGGACGGTTGTTTTTGAAAGATGAAACCTTAGGTTATCATACAAAAGGGCACCCTCAACCACAAGTCCGAAGTCTTGGCGGCGGTGTGCGGGAGTCTCAATTAAAGGAAGTTTGTGAAAAAGGGGACAAGACCTGTCAGGTTGTTTTTTCCCTGCTCTCGCGGTGCCAGGTGTTTCAGTTTCATGATACCTCGGCCACAGCCAAAATCCGCACTGAAGGTTATGTGGATGATGCCAGATTTCTGAGGAGTGACGGCGGAAACCTGGCTGCGTTCTTGCGGCAGCTGCGCGGCAAAGATCCGGGCAAACGCTATTATGACCGAATTGTACGTCATATCCGATTGATGGTACCGCAGTTTCATGATTTTGATCTGGATCCGCTGCCGGAAAATGACAGGTATGTCCGCCTGAACTGGCGGCAAAAGGGGTCGGATTACCTTTTCGGACCCCATCAGTTGTCGGATGGGTCTTTGCGGTTCATGGCCCTGACAACCCTTTTCATGCAGCCGCCGGATCTCCGGCCAAGGGTTATTATTGTGGACGAACCGGAACTGGGACTTCATCCGGCAGCCATCTCTGCCCTGGCCGGCATGGTAAAGGCTGCTGCTTCAGCAACCCAGGTTGTTCTGGCAACCCAGTCTTCACGCCTGGTGGATGAATTTTCGGCAGATCAGATATTGATTGTCGAACGGAATAAAAACCGGTCAGGAACCCTATTTCGGAGGTTGAATGAAAATGATCTGGCTGAATGGCTCGAACGGTATTGTCTGAGTGAACTTTGGGAGAAGAATGTCCTTGGGGGACGTCCGTAATACCGGTGTTTCTGCATTGGAGTAAGCCTTGTCAGCATGCGGTCGCTGCCGGAATTTAAGGGAATGGATCGAAAAACTGATGAGCTTTTAAAACGGGTAATTCACAATGTTGTGGATTCTTTGGTCACAGCCCTTTTTTATTTGCGATTATAAATCGTTATGTTCTGCCAGTGAATAATACCCCCGGCTGCTGAAAATGATATGATCCAGCAGCGTCACGCCCAGAATGTTGCCGGCCTCTTTGAGCTGTCCTGTGATGCGGATATCTTCGGGGCTCGGCTGCAGGCTGCCACTGGGGTGATTATGAGCCACAATGATGGCCGATGCCCGGTCTGAAAGCGCATCGGCAAACACTTCCCGAGGATGGATCTGGGTCTTGTTCACCAGCCCGATGGTGATCACCCGGACATTCATCACTTCATTGGCACCGTTAACGGAGATACCCAGAAAATGTTCCTGTTTCCGGTCGCTGTAATGCTGAATCAGGGGCATGATATCTGCCGGAAAAGTGATCTTAAGGCCGTCAGGTTTGATCCGCCTGCGGACAAATTCAAAGGCAGCATCGATCAGCGCTGCTTTGGCAGCCCCGATGCCATCCACAGACATGAAATCCTGAACTGAAAATTTCAGGCCTTTATGATCGATCACTTTCACCAGCTTGTCTGCCAGGGACAGCACATCTTCATTCCGGTTTCCTTTGCCGAGAATCACGGCCAGGAGTTCCTGATCCGACAACACTCCTGCGCCTCTTTCCAGAAGCTTTTCCCGGGGCCGTTCTCCCAGTGGCAGGTCTTTGAGCTTTTTCATCCTGATCCCTTTTCTGCCACTGCATCGCGCTGTTAGATGTCAGTGGGTGTGATTACAGATTGCGCCAGGTGTAATGAAATATCTCCGGTCAATATTTCTGAAGTTCAGATATACTGTGCAGGCGGAAAGAATTCAAGTGCAAATATCCCGGGTATCATACGCAAGTTGGTTCCTATGGATGCAGTCCCCGGTGATCTTTTGCAGCCAGCTTGGGATACGAAGTCTCCGGCAGTCCGGCAGCCGGACACCCCCTGGGATTCCCCCCGTCTTGCCATAGCCCTCCGTTCAGGGGAAATGCGTTTGACAAGCGATCCCCGGGCCGATATAGTGGCAGCTGTCACAACACTGCCCCGCCTGGCAGGAGGCCAGACTGGAACTGAACGAATTGCCGGTGGCGGGGTTGTCTGGTTGAAAAATGATTGAAACCAACCACAGAAAGATCGATAATCAGGATGAGGATGATTCCTTCGAGGAGGAAGTTGTTCATGCCGCATAGAAACTGGCGATTCAGGATTCAAGACATATTGGATGCAGTTCAGTTGATAAGCGGATATAAGGTAAGAATTGTACTGGAATAGGAACCCCAAATGGCCACCAATGATCATCAATTGATAACATTGATTCGCAAGGGAGAAGGTATTGATATTGAATTCAAGACCTGCCGCAACCAGCTCAATCGGGATGTCTATCAGACGGTTTGCGCCTTTTTGAACCGGCATGGCGGTACAATTTTATTGGGGGTCACAGATTCCGGGGATATTCAGGGTATTGAACCGGATGCAGTTTCACAAATAAAGAAAGATTTTGTCACCACCATCAACAATCCTCAAAAAATCCATCCCCCTGCATACATGGCAATTGATGAACTGGTGGTGGAAGGAAAACAGGTGCTTCGCATCTATGTTCCAGAGAGTTCACAGGTCCACCGATGCAACGGGCATATATTTGACCGCAATGAAGACGGGGACTTTGACATTACCAATCATACCCGGCAGGTAGCTGATCTTTATCAGAGAAAACAGGCCACCTATTCAGAAAACAAAATCTATCCTTTTGCCAGAATGGACGACTTACGTTCTGATCTTATAGACAAATGCCGAAGACTGGCCGGGGTCTGGCGGGATGATCACCCCTGGCTCGGTATGGATGATCCGGCACTGTTGAAAAGTGCCCAACTTTACCAGACCGACCCGGAAACCGGCAGGAGCGGCCTCACCCTGGCAGGCATACTTTTGTTTGGAAATGACCAGCTTATTCTATCAGCGGTCCCGCATCACCGTACGGACCTTATTTTGCGCAAGGTCAACCTGGATCGGTATGATGACCGGGATCTGGTCAGAACCAACCTGATTGAAAGCTACGAACGGATCATCGCCTTTGTGCAGAAACATCTGCCCGACCCCTTTTTCCTCGAAGGCATGGAACGGATGAGTTTTCGCGATGCCATTTTCCGTGAAGTTGCCTCCAATATCCTGATCCACCGGGAATACACCAACGCGTTTCCCGCCAAACTGATCATCGAGCGGGGACAGGTCCGTACTGAAAACAGCAACAAGCCTCACGGGTTTGGCGTTCTTGACCCGGCTACTTTCACGCCGTTTTCCAAAAATCCCGTGATCGGTGCGTTTTTCCGTGAAATCCACCGTGCTGATGAACTCGGTTCCGGCATGCGCAAGATGATGCGGTATGGAAAGGCATATGGCGGTGCTGATCCCCAAATGATCGAAGGGGATGTTTTTCGAATCATCATCAAGGTGCCTGAATTTGAAAGCTCTGGTAAAGTCCAGGCAGAGGAACAGGAGACGTGGCAAGGTGCCCAATCCGGCCACAATCGGAATAAAGTGACAGGTGAAGTGACAGGTGAAGTGACAGGTGAAGTGACAGGTGAAGTATATTATTTACTGAAAGTGATAGGTAAAGGGGCCTCAACCAGAGCTGAAGCACAGGCAGCCCTTGAACTCAAGGGACAGGCAAATTTCAGGGAGCGGTATCTTGGGCCTGCCCTGGAGGCCGGGCTGATCGAGATGACCATCCCGGAAAAGCCGAAAAGTTCCAAACAGAAATATCGATTGACGGATACCGGCAGACAGGTGTTGATTAAGATTCATGGTGGAGCAGATTGATAAAGTTATATAGCATCCCTGTCGCACCCACCTGGATATCCTGCGGCATGGTCTGGATGATACCCTTGTGATGCTGTGTGAAAAAAAAACTGATAAAGAGCCGCAGCTTGTCAGGAATCAGTCAGGCCGAAGTATTCCGTCATCCTATTCTTGATGGCATCCCTGATTTTACGAAGCTGTGCCAGCTTTTCCTCATGGGTGCCGGTCAGTTTTTCCGGGTCTGGAAAAGGCCAGTTTTCGCGTTTCTGGATGCCCGGATAAATGGGGCAGTTTTCATCGGTTTCCTTGTCACATACCGTGATTACATGGGTGAAAAGTTTTCCGGATTTGAAGAGGTCAAAAGCGGATTTGGGTTTGTGACCGGACATATCGATCCCCAGTTCCTGCATCACCGTCACCACCAGCGGGTTGACCATTTCAGCCGGATAAAGTCCGGCGCTCATGACGGTAAATTCGCTGCCGCCCATTTCGGCCAGCAGCGCTTCCGCCATCTGGCTTCTGCCGCTGTTGTGGCCACAGATAAAAAGTACTTTGTTCATGCTGCCTCCAATCATTTGAGTGCCCTGCTCTTCAGTTCCTGTTAAAAAAACAAAAAAATAAAGAGGGATACTGGGGTTGCGGGTTTCCCGCGTTATGTAATTTTTAAAAACGGCTGTTCATTCTTCATTCATTTTTCAATATCACGGGCGTTCAGCCCCGGCCTTTACCGGCGGACATCAGTGCGGTTCGACCCGCAGGATCTGTTCTTTGAGGGGACCGACGCATTCGGCATAGGTGTATGGGCTCTGGCTCAGGTAGGGTCGGGCGTTCTCCAGGGCGATCATGACATCGGGAAATTTTTGTGCGATATCCTGCAGCATCCGGGCTTCTGTTTCCAGCATCCGGCACTGTTCCGATGCAGTCAGGGACCGGGCAGGGGTGACGTCGAACTCCTCTTCGGCGATGAACCGGCCGGCGTGAACCACCACCACCTCTGCCCCAACCTGCCGGGCAAATTCCAGTGATGCCAGCAGCACCTCCTTGTGCAGGGACGGGTCCCGTTTGTCCATCAGGTTCACAGGATTGGGGGAGTGAATGGAATAAGCAAAATCAAAATCCGAAAGCAGAGACATCACCTCCCGGGTCCGCTCCTTGTGCAGGGTACCGTTTACAATCGCATCCAGCCCGTGGACCGGCAGTTCAACCGCCTGGAGTCCGATTTTTTCAAAGGCCTGTAAATCCTGGTTCAGCTGATCCAGTGATCCGTCGATCCTGACCGGATCAATGTTTGCGCCGATATAGTTCCTATCGTTCATGCAACCGCCTCATGGGTTTCGCTTTTAAATACAGTTTGTCCCCGCACCAGGGTATGGTTGATATGTGCCCAGGTGTGGGAATGATCCACAATGATGATATCGGCATCCGCACCGGGAACCAGCCGGCCGGGCTGTCCCGGCACATTGAGATAAGCGCCGGGGCCCGCAGTGGCCTGTCCAAGAGCTTCCGCCATGTCCCCGGTGAATTTTTCTCCCAGAAAAGCCGCCTGAAGAAGCGATTCCGGATAATAATCGGAAACCAGCCCGGTGCACAAGGTTTGTTTCAAGAGATCCGATGTTTTTACATTGCCGCTGGTGGACTGGTCCCGCACCAGGTTGGGAGCGCCCATGAAAATGTTCAATCCCCTGTCAGAGGCCTTTTGGGCCGCCTGCCGGGTGACGGGAAATTCACTGGCCCCGATGCCCAACGCACAGATCAGATCGATTTTTTCACTGGTGTCGTCATCATGGCTGAGCATGGGAATGCCCGCCGCACCAACGGTTTCTGCCAGGGTTTTCACCATTTCCCAGGCCCGGGGGTTTTTTTGCTGTTTCTCCCTGGCCTTTTCCAGAACAGTGGTTTCCGGTACCTGGTATTCAATGGACTGGAAACGGACATAGGATTCCATGGATTTGAACTGGCCCTGGCCCGGGGTGTGGTCCATGATGGAAACCAGGTCCACCAGGCCCTGCTTTGCCAGACTGGTGACAATATGGAAGCTGTGCTCAGACCCCACTTCATACCGGATATGGACCCTGTGTTTCACCAGGGCCTGGGGAGAATCGGTAAAGGCCCTGATTTTGCGCACACAAGCTTCCGCTTCTTTGGGAGACCGCAGCCCCAGCTCGTTGTCTGCAAAACTCACGGCATGGCAGAAAGTGGTGATGCCGCAGGCAGCTGCCTGGCGGTCCAGGTTTAAAATGGCAAAATCGATATCAAAGAAAACACCTTTGCGTTTTTCAATGCTTCTTTCCAGGCTGTCTGAATGAAGGTCTACCAGACCGGGCATGATGAGCCGGCCATGGACGTCTATCACCTCGGCATCGATCATGTGGATGGTATCCGCAAAGGTGTGGACAATTTTGTGGTCTTCCAACAATACGGTACCTTCCGAAAACAAGGTTTTTCCGTCAAACAAAGGACCGCCGAGAATCAGTCTTTTTCGGGGCATGGCTGTTTCATCTCCTGGTGTATCATGTCTGCAAGGTCAATGGTATGGCCGGCAAATTCCCTGTGGTCTGCCGGGTCATGGAATACGCCGATGACACAGGTGTTGTCCGCCAGGGCCTCTTTGATCAAATCAATGACGGTGCGGCGGTTTTTCAGGTCCAGGGAAGCGGTGGGTTCATCCAGCAGCAGGATGGGAAACGGCGCGATAAATCCCCTGGCCAGGTTGATGCGCTGCTGCTCGCCGCCGGAAAAGGTGGTGGCGGAAAGGTGCCACATGTTGGACGGAATGTTGAGCCGCTCCAGCAGGGCTTTGCCTTTTTTTCGGGCCTGTTCCGGGTCCATGTTCCTGGCCAGCAGCGGCTCGATGACCGTGTCCAGGGCCGATACCCGGGGAACCACCCGCAGAAACTGGCTCACATATCCGATGGTATGCTTTCGAAGGGCGTAGATCATGGCGGGCCGGGCCGCGGCAATATCCACCAGATCGTCCCGGTGCCGGACCCGGATGCTGCCGGATTCGGTTCTATACGTGGCGTAAATCATGCGCAGCAGCGTACTTTTCCCGGCACCGGACGGACCGGTGAGAATGGTGGCGGAACCCGGATAAAATTGATGGGAAAATTGTTCAAACACAACAATCCGGGTCCCCTGCTGGTGGTGAAACACAAAATCTTTGCCGATACCATCCAGGCTGAGTATCCAGTGTGGGGTCATGGGGTCCTCTCAAGCGGGTGACAGGTCATGGTTTGAGCACCGAGGACACCAGCAGCTGGGTATAGGGCTGCCTGGGATCATCCAGTATCTGGTCGCTGAGTCCGGATTCAACAATTTTCCCCTGTTTCATGACATACAGGCGGTGGCATAACAGCCTTGCCACCGCCAGATCATGGGTCACCAGGATCATGGACAGGTTCAGCCCGGACACCAGTTTGCGCAGCACATCAATCAGCCGGGCCTGCACAGACACATCCAGCCCGGAGGTGGGTTCATCCATGAGCATGATTTTGGGGGCATTGACCAGATTTGCCGCGATCTGGAGCCGCTGCTGCATCCCCCCGGAAAAGGTGGAGGGCAGGTCATCGATGCGGCCGGGGTCTATTTCCACTTTTGCAAGCCAGGCCAGGGCTTCTTTTCGGATCTGCCGGTAATTGCGCATGCCGTTGGCCATGAGTTTTTCTCCGATATTGCCGCCGGCACTGATGTGCATTTTCAATCCCTGCGAAGCATTCTGGGTCACATACCCGGTCTGGGTTCGGATGATTTTGCGCACCAGGGCTTCATCACACCGGCACAGGTCCAGCATCCCGACCGATGAATTGAAAAGCACGGCCCCGTTGGAGGATTTGAGCCGGCCGGCAATGCAATCGAGAAGCGTGGATTTGCCCGATCCGGATTCACCCACCACTCCGATCACCTCTGCCGGGGACACGGCAAAGCTGATGTCATGGCATCCAAGCTGCTTTCCGAAAAATTTGGAAAGGTGCCGGACCTCCAGCAACGGCAGGGAATCATTTTCCTGTAATACGCTCATGGGGTGTTTTTCCCTGCATTGTTTTTGCAGTATTCGGTATCAGAGCAGATAAACACACGGGTTCCTTTGTCATCTGTGAGTATTTCATCCAGAAAGCTGTTTTGTGATCCGCAGACAGCACAAGCACCGTCCCATTGTTCCAGTTCAAAGGGATAATCCTCAAAATCCAGGCTGATCACATCGGTGAAGGGCGGCACGGCATAAATGCGTTTTTCCCTGCCTGCGCCGAACAGATGAATGGCCGGGGACTGATGCAGCTTGGGGTTGTCGTATTTGGGGATGGGAGAGGGACTCATGATATATCGCCCGTGCACCTGCACCGGATAATCAAAGGCCGTGGCGATCCGGTCGAATTTTGCGATATCCTCATACAGCTTGACATGCATGCTGCCGTATTCTTCAAATGCATGCATCTTAGCCGTCTGGGTCTGTCTGGGTTCGATGAACTGCAGGGGTTCGGGGATAGGCACCTGGAACACCATGATCTGGCCTTTTTGCAGCGGGGTTTCCGGTATCCGGTGCCGGGTCTGGATGATGGTTGCCTTTACAGTCTCTTCGGTGGTGTCAATGCCGGCGGTTTTTGTGAAAAACTGTTTGATGCTGATGGCATTCACCGTGTCGTCCGAACCCTGGTCAATGACCTTGAGCCGGTCATCCGGGCCGATGACCGATGCGGTGAGCTGGATACCGCCGGTGCCCCATCCATAGGGCAGCGGCATTTCCCGGCCCCCGAAAGGCACCTGGAATCCCGGGATGGCCAACGCCTTTAAAATGGCGCGCCGGATCATTTTTTTGGACTGTTCGTCCAGGTAGGCAAAATTATAGGACAGCGGCGGCATCAGCGGTCTCCTTGATCTGGGACCTGGTCTTTGCATCGGCTGCGGACAAACACCAGCTCGGACTGAAAATCCACATAATGGGGCAGTTTGAGGTGCTGCACAAACCCGGATGATTCCACATTGTCGCAGTGGGACAGAACAAACTCAGGGTCCTGTGCCGGATAATCGGCTTTTTCGGTGTTTTCCCTGGTGCGCAGGGACCTGTCCAGCAGGGACATGGCCATGGCTTTTCTTTCGTTCTGGCCGAACACCAGTCCATAGCCGGTTTCAAACCCGGCCGCTTTTTTCGGGGCATCATCCTGCCGGTTGACCATGAAACATTCGGTGAGTTTAATACGGCCGATATTGATCTTGAACCCAAGTTCCGGCGGGGTATACCACACCGCTGCATATCCGATCTTGAGTTCTCCCAGAAACGGGTGCCGATCCAGGCCGAATCCCCGCTGGAGCGAGTAGGCAGATCCCAGCAGAAACCCCTCATCCCCCCTGGCCAGTGCCTGGAGACGCAGGCTTCTGGAAGCGGGAAATGACAGCGGCTGCCGTGTGAGATCTTCCCCATCATCAGTCGGGGGGATGGCAGGATCTTTTTGCATCAAGCCCCGGGTCTGCAATATATCAATGACCCGGTGCAGTTCACCGGCAAAATCGGGCGCATCATGGGA
>JAIVHE010000041.1 GCA_020201255.1 Desulfobacteraceae bacterium | reverse complement strand
CCTGCCACGAGTATTTTTTTGGGAGAAGATGTCTTTTCCACAACCCTGGTGCTTTCATGCCCGGCCAGCGGATTGCACAGGCACTCCACCTGCTTGAGCTTGAACAGATTGTCAAAGCATCCCTGGGCACAGGCTATGCAGTGCACAATTTCATTTTCCCGGCCCTGTTTTGCCTTTTGGGGCAGCATGGGATCGGCAATCAAACTTCTGCCCATGGCCACCATATCGCAATGGCCTTTTGCCAGAATGTTTCTGGCGGTGCCAGGATCATTGATGCGGTGAGAAGCGATCACCGGCACATCCACCTGTTCTTTGATGCCGGCCGCCAGGTAGGAAAAGGCGCCCCTGGGCACCTGGGCCACGATCTGGGGAACCCTGGCCTCGTGCCAGCCCACATTGATGCAAAGAGCATCCACAGGCCCTTGTGCCAGTTCTTTTGCATAGGTTTTCAGCTCTTGTCTGGTATTGCCGCCGGGCATGAAATCATTGCCGTTCATGCGCACGATCAAAGGGAAATCGCTTCCCACAGCCACTCTGACCGCGTCCATCACCTGGAGGCCGAACCGCATTCTGTTTTCCAGGCTGCCGCCGTATGCATCTGTCCTGTGATTGGTCAGCGGTGATAAAAACTCACTGATGAGATACCCGGTGCCGCTGAGAATCTCCACGGCATCAAATCCGGCTTTTTTCACCCGCAGAGCTGCCCGGGCAAACCGGTCAATGGTCTGCTCAATTTCCTGGACAGTCATTTCCTTAGGCTCTTCTTTGGTCAGGCGGGAGGCAATGGCAGAGGGCGCCACCGGCTGTTTTCCCTCCAAAAAGAAGGAAAAGTTATACCGGCCGGCATGGTTGAGCTGCACCACCCCTTTTGATCCATTGTCTTTGATGGCCGATGCCAGCCGGGACAGGCCCGGTAAGAACCGGTCATCATGGGCCCCGATATTCTGGGTGTTGCCGGACAGTTCATCCACTGTGGCAAATCCCACACAGATCAGGCCGGCTCCGCCTTTGGCACGTAAGGCATAAAAATCTACAATCGGGTCGGTGACCTCATAATCCACCCCCATGCCCAGGTGCATGGCAGGCAGGTAAATTCTGTTGTCCAGGGCAAGCGTGTTGATGGTAATGGGCTCAAACAAGGGATCTTTCATCATAACCTCCATTCATCTGGTTCATCAGGGTCGTCAGCTCATCGGGTTTATCAGGGTCATCGGGTATATCAGGGTCATCAGCTCATCGGGTTCATCAGAATCAGATTGCGCAACAATCTCAACAATCACCCAATTTAAACCACCCTTCTTTCGGGTTGTCACTCTTTTTTGTTGGAAAATGGCGGCGGCGTAGTGTGTATTTCAGATGAGGAAGTCTTTTGGTCATCTGTCTCTTTTTTGTCTGTCACCTGACAGGCATTGCGCATTCAGGTGGAAATTCCCATTTTCGGCAGCACATAGATCTGCAGCAGCAGATAAATTCCGATAAATCCTAAAATCAAAAGCATCTCTTTCATGTGTCGTCTCCTTGAAAAGCGTTTCCATTATAATAAGCACAATTCCCTGCTGATTCAACCCTGCAAAGATATCAGCTGGATATTTGCTATAATGGTTTGTGTATCACAAAGACCCTGGCAGGGAGCCCCTGGAGGTGTGCTGTGACAGGACCGTCAGAGCCGGAGGGGCCGGCAGACATGTCGGAATGGGAGGACCGTACATGAATGATCTGTTCCTTTGCTGAAACAGTTACGGTAACAGGCCCCGGAAGATCTCGGGCCGGGCACAGCACACCTCCAAGGGCGGGCCTGGGACAAGGACACCCCATGGAACGATGCAAGATCTGATACTCTTATAGCAAATATCCAAAGATATCAGTAAGGGTTGTGTTGGGAACAACAAATTGTTATAATTAATTTTACAATATACGCCCGCACATCAACGCATGTACATTTACAAGGAGACGTACCGTGCCGATTTTTGAATACCAGTGTGACACCTGCAAACATGCGTTTGAAAAACTTTTGTTCGCAGGAGATGAGCCTGACATCACCTGTCCTGTATGCGACAGCCATGACATCACCAAAAAAATGAGTGCTGCAAGCTTCATGGGCAAAAGTATGGGCACCTGTGCTGCAGATGCCCCGAAAGGCTTCTCGTGAGCAAGCTGACAACAGGACGGCCGTGTGCCGTCCACGCCCTGCTGTTTGCCCGCTTCAAAATAAGCTTGCATAACATGGATTTGTGTTTACAATAAACACAGTTTTGATGTCGGTTGGCAAACCATTTTTTGATAATTACTATTATATTTGGAGACACCCCATGATTAAAAAGCCCCAGAACATTTTGTTTGCGTCAGACCTTTCAGTGGATATGAAACAGGTTTTTGAACATGCCGTTGCCATGGCCACTTATTGCGATGCCGATCTGATCGTCCTTCATGTTATGGAAGAAGCCAGCCCGGCCGCAGAAAGACAGGTAAAAATGGCATTTGGCGAAACCCTGTACAAGGATATCAAAGCCAAACACAAATCCGGGGCCAGGGACCTGCTCATCGGTAAAAATGTGGATGCCCTGCGGATCCGCCAGGCCATTGCGGGATTTTTCGAAGACAGAGAAAATGCCCCGTCCCATGCCGACTCCCCCATCCAAAAGATCCTGGTGGCCGAAGGACGCTCCATTGCAGATGAGATTGTATCTGCGGCCGTTGAAGAAGACTGCGCTTTCATCGTCATGGGATGCAGACAACAGGGCCTGCTGGCGCAAACCATGGGCGACAAACTGGTGCGCAAGGTATTGAAGCGGACCTCTGTCCCTGTATTTGTGGTGCCCCGGGACAACGCGTAAGATCAGGCTGCCCTGTCATTTTTCATATTTTCCCGGCCTCTGAAAAAAGTAACCGCTATGCCAACAGCTGCCATACCGGTGCCGGCGGCCATGACATGTTTAAATCCTGCCATGAATGCCGGTGCCATGGCAGGCGTATATCCGTCCGCCCCGTGTCCTTGAAGGCTGATGAAGCTGGAGAAGATGGCACCTGCCACCCCCACCCCGAAAACCATACCCAGGTTCCGGGCCGTGGCTGTGGCACCGGAGGCAATGCCCCGCTGGTGCGGTGGCACAGCACCCATGATGGCCGTATTGTTGGGGGAAACAAACAAAGCCGTGCCGATACCGGCCAGGGCAATGCGCCAGATAACGGCAAAAACCCCCATGTCAGGATGTAAGAACATCAGAAAAAACAAAGACAGGACCATGAGGATCATGCCCATGGTGCATAAAATTCTTGATCCCAGCCGGTCCGCCAGGATGCCGGATATGGGCGAGATCACCAGTAAAAACAAAAACGGCACGATCATGATGGTTCCTGTTCTCGACGCGGAAAACCCACAGGGATATGTCAGAAAAAAAGGCATCATGAATACCAGCACAAACAAGCAGGCAAAAAGAATGCTCGAAGAAATCAACGGCAGTATAAACAACCGGATCTTCAAAAGCGCCAGATCAAAAAGTGGATACGCCGCGCGTTTTTCATTGTGCACAAATGCCAGAGCACACACCCCGCCCGCCATCAGAAACAAACCGGTTTTCATGGACATAAATCCCCAGTCCGGGGAACGCACCAGGGGCACAATCAAACAGGTGAGCATGATCACCAGCAGCAGACTGCCGGTCTTGTCCAGAGGCTCTCTGGTTCCCCTGCCGTCGGGCAGCCCCCTGAGCACAACCATCCCTGCCAGCACTGCTGATATCCCGATGGGCACGTTGATATAAAAAATCAGGCGCCAGGAAAAATATTCCAGGATCATGCCTCCTGCCAAAGGCCCCAGCGTGAGTCCGGCAGCCACCACCGCGCCCACCATACCCAGTGCCCTGCCCCTTTGTTCCGGCGCAAACACATCCACCACCAGAGCCGGGGAGCAGGCCATGAGCATGGATGCACCCATCCCCTGGACCGCCCTGGAAGCAACCAAACCCTGTGGTGTCATGGCATTCCCGCATAAAAAAGAACCCAGGGTAAATACCAGAAATCCTGCCACATATACCATACGGCGGCCTTTGATATCCGACAGCCTGCCGAATGTGAGCAACAGAGAAGACACGGTGAGCAGGTAGATCACCACCACCCATTGCACGGTTTTTACATCCGAGGACAAATCTTCCATAATATAGGGCAATGCCACATTGACAATGCTGGAATCCAGCGTGGACATGAAAATCGACACCCCCACCAGGAAAAACACCCGCCATTTTTTATCAATCCTGCCCATATGCATTGCATTCCATTCTTTTTATACAGCCAAGAATATGGTATATCAAACCGGTACACAAGAAAAATCACAAAGGAGCTTCATGGCAGCCATTAATGATGTGGTATTGATTTACCTGGAAAACAGCCCTGTGTCTTTTGCCAGGGTTGAAAGTATTTTGCCCGACCATAAAAAAGACTGGTTTCAGATCAAACTTCTGATGCTCCAGATCCCGTTACAGGTTGTCACCTGGATTCTCAAGGATATCTATATCAATGGGGAAGAATTTCAGATGAACGGCAAAAAAATGCGCCTGGAAACCATAAACGCCCCAAAAGAAGAACCAGCTGTTTTTGAGGACAGCAAAAAAGATACCCCCAAACAGCCTTTGCCTGATACAGACAACCCGAAACAAGACCGGGAGCCGGGCAAAATCATCTCCTTTGCTGATCTGAAGAAAAAAAACCATGAACAAGATCCGGGCTGACCTTTTTCCCGCATCCAGGGGAACGGATATCCCGGCATGGTATACCCGGATCAGACAGGGTGACTTTCAATGAAAATTGGTACTGTGACCCTCCCGGGCAGAACCTTTCTGGCGCCCCTTGCCGGTATTACCAACCTGCCGTTCAGACAACTTGTAAAAGAATGCGGATGTGCCGTGGTCTGCACGGAAATGGTCAGTGCCAAAGGCCTTTTTTACAATTCTGACAAGACCTGTGCCCTGCTGCAGTCACATCAGGCGGAAAAACCGTTGTCTGTCCAGATTTTCGGAACGGAACCAGATATAATGGCCAGGGCCGCAGCCACCATTGAAGCCATGGGGGTGGCAGATATTCTTGACATCAACTTCGGGTGCAGTGTCAAAAAAATTGTCAAACAGGGTGCCGGCGTTGCATTGATGCAGGATATGGCAAACAGCCGGGCGATTTTACAGGCGGTGCGAAAAGCCACCACCCTTGCGTTTACCATCAAAATCAGATCCGGCTGGGACCGGTCGGGTGCCCAGGCCTTTCACCTGGCCCAAATCGCCCAGCAGGAAGGTGTGGATGCCGTCACCCTGCATCCGCGCACTGCATCCCAGGGGTTTACAGGAGTTGCAGACTGGGATCTCATCAGACAGCTAAAGGAAAAAATTTTCTGGAACATGGAAGCTTTCAGGCAGTAAACGTAACCGATATCTTCCGTAAAATGGAGCAGCTCATCCATCTGTATGCAGCGCATTTTGGAGAAGAGCCAGCCTGCAGAATGCTCCGGGGAAGACTTCCCTGGTTTGTCAAAGGCATGCCAGGATGTGCAGCATTCAGAAGAGATTTATCGCAGATCCCTGCAACAGCGGCAGCCCTGGAATTGATCCGGCAATATGAATATCGCCTCACCAGGTAAGTGGTTTGCTGCATCAGCGAAAAACACATCACCATTGTCGCAGGGCTATCCTTTATAAAAAACAACTCAGGACAATCACATATAATGCAATCTTGCCTGATTGTCCGAAGCCCGCCTCCTGCGGGTGCCTTGCGCCCGGCCCGAGATGAAATCTGACGGTCCGGTCACAAGGCACCCGCAGGAGGCTTGGTCAATACACACAGGATCACATCACCATGTGACTGCGCTGAAAAACTATCGGAAAAAGCTTGACAAAGGCCGGAAAAAACGGGATATATACGATGAACTTTAAAAAATTGCCAGTATTCGGAGCTTTTTCGAAACCAAAATAGTTATAAAAAAATACAAAAATTCAAAATCTTACGAATATCAGACCATCGCCATGGTCAAGACAACAACATACCTAAGGAGAGAATGACGTACATGAATGATTTTTTACAAAGCCTTCGCAACGGACAGGCGGACAAACCACGGACCCCCAAGACACGCAAGAACTATGACAATTCCTATCAATACAGCAACAACCCCAGATTTCCTTCCTATGGCAACGGATATCAGAACACCAGAAATCCGAATATGAAGCGCCAGCCCATGCCGGCAGGTCCCATGGGAAACCAGATGCCAGTGGAAGACCCCGGCATGACCATGCTGGCGGATGCCATTGAAACAGACCGATGCCCCTGGGGCATCTGAACATTGTGACGAGACATCTCAGGAGCCGCAAAGATTTGTGGACACTGTCCAGACCGAATCATACCGGTCGGCAGATGCCATGGATGAGCCCGCACCCGGAAAAGGCAGACAAACGGCTGACGCTGATTTTTTTCCGGAAAACATCCTGAGACCGGCTGATCCGGAACAAAAAACCAAACGCCAGGTCATCAGAAAACGCAAAAAAGCGGCACCAGCCACCAAAGCAACTCCTACCGCTTCAACCAAAACCAAGCTGCTTCCCAGAGAAGAAGTGATGAATATCATCCAGACCATGCGAAAACAAAACGCCACCTATGACCAGATTGCCAAACATCTGGTGGAACTGGGACAGCCGACATTCTCCGGCCGCGGGGAATGGCATGCGCAAACCATCCACAGACTGTGCAGCAAAAAATAACGATCGGGCAGGCAGCATCAGCTTACAATGACAGGCATCGAAAAAAGGCGCTGTCTTTTTTCGATGCCTTCAGGGCTTTTGTCTTTCCATATAGGCATCCCACTCCCAGGGCAGAAGCTGCTGTTTTTTGGTATTACAGGCTTTGCAGCAGGCAACCAGATTGAATTTTTCAGACCTGCCCCCCCGGGAAAGCGGAATAACATGGTCCATTGTCAACTCTCCGGGCAAAAAAGGCTTTGCACAATAATGACAGACACCTCTGGCCAGCCTGCGTTTCCACCACTGGCTGCTGCGCAGGTTCCTGGCTTTGGCCCTTTCTTTTTTCAGAACAGCATCATCCACCCATAAAACGGGAGGGTCTGTATTGGTGGGTGGTTCCATCATCGGTTAATACCCGAATTCGTTGAGCATACGCTGGTTGCTCACCCAGTCTTTGGTCACCTTGACAAAGAGCTTGAGCAGCACCCTGGTTCCCAGCATTTTTTCCATATCGATTCTAGCCTGGTAACCGATGCGCGACAGCATGGATCCTTTTTTACCAATGATAATCCCTTTTTGTGAACTGCGTACCACATGGATGCTGGCATGGATGACAATCAGTTTTTTTTCCACATCAAAGGCATCCACCGTTACGGCGGAAGAATAGGGAATTTCCATTCCGGTGAGGCGAAACACCTTTTCCCGGATAATCTCCTTGACCAGAAATTTTTCCGATACATCGGTAAAAGCGTCTTCAGGATACAGCCGGGGACTTTCCGGCAAATGTTTCTCCACCTCTTCAACAAGCTGGGTAACCTGGATGTTTTGTGCGGCGGATATTGGTATCACTGCCGTAAAATCAAACACAGGAGAAAAGGTTTCCACAAGCGCGAACACATCCTGTTTTTTGGCGATGTCAATTTTATTCAATACCAGAAGGACCGGTTTCTTTGCCTTGTGCAATTGTGCGATAATCTGTTTTTCTGCTGAAAAATTGCGGGAAGATGCATCCACCAGGAACACAATCAGGTCCACATCCGCCACTGCCTGGAGGGCCTGGTCCACGATACGCTTGTTGAGCAGGCTGGTGCTTTTGTGTATCCCGGGTGTGTCCACAAAAATGATCTGGGACCCGGGTCTGTTCACTATTCCCAGAATCCGGTCCCGGGTGGTCTGGGGTTTTTTAGAGGTGATGGAAATCTTCTGGCCCAAAACCCGATTCAACAGGGTTGACTTGCCGGCATTGGGCGCGCCGATGATGGCCACAAACCCGGATCGCATATCTTGTTTCATGGTCATCCTTTCTGGTCGTACCATTCCATCAGGCTGGTAATTTGCTCCAACACCGTTTCCCGTCCCAGCCGGGTTTTGGCAGAGAAAAGGATCACTTCGTTTCTGTCCCGGTTCAACCGGGAGCAGATGGCCGCAACCCGCTTTTGCTGCTGTGTTTTGGACAACTTATCCGCTTTGGTCAGCACCACCAGATAGGGCACCCTGTGGGATTCCAGCCAGTCAGCCAGTGCAGACTCCTCGTGGCCGGGATCCCGGCGGACATCGATAATCAACACCAGGCCCAGAAGATTGGCACGGTCGGCCAGGTAGGTTTCCACCATGGGCTGCCATGTGGCCCGGATCTTTTTGGATACCTTGGCATAGCCGTACCCGGGCAGATCCACAAAAGACAGATTCCCATTCACCAGGAAAAAATTGATCAGCTGGGTGCATCCCGGCTTTGAACTGGTCTTGACCATGTCCTTTCGCTGGATCAATGTGTTGATCAAAGAACTTTTTCCCACATTGGACCGGCCGGCAAAGGCGATTTCAGCAACATCATACGCTGGATACTGATCCGGTTTCACCGCGCTTTTGACAAACTGGACATCCAGGATTTTCATGATTTTTTCTGTAAATAGGCTGCCATGCGGTCCATGCCCCGGGTGAGGTTTTCCAGTGAATTGGCATAGGAAAACCGCAGATACCCTTCCCCGTTGGCACCAAAATCAATGCCCGGTGTCACACCGATATGGGCTTTTTCCAGAATGTCAAAGGCCAGGGCATAAGAATCGGTGGAGATATGTTTCACATTGGCAAAGAGGTAAAATGCGCCGGTGGGGGGAACGGCGATCCCGAGACCCATGTCCGCAAGCCGATCCAGCATATACAGCCGCCGCTTGTTGTACACCTCTCTCATGTGCTGTGTTTCCCTGTGGGC
>JAIVHE010000040.1 GCA_020201255.1 Desulfobacteraceae bacterium | reverse complement strand
AAAAAATAGATACACCCCTGTCGGCGGAGTTGGCAGTGCAGATCTTTGTGGCATTTATCCAGAATCCCGGCGTGGATTTGAAACAGTTGGCCAAATCAGTTTTTCAAAAAACAGGGATACGGACTATAGCGCTCACATAAATTGAGATAGTTTCTCTCTGATAAATCGAGACGTTGGTTCACACCACAATCCATTTAGAAATCATTTTTTCTTTTCCAAGTAGTGTTTTTTTTAAATGGGGGTGAGTGTCGTCGAACAAAAAAGTAGAGGACTTAAAGGAAGTTGCTTTGAAGTACTTCGTTCCAATCATGTTTGGATGGACGAAGCCTTTTGATTGAAGGGTATCGTTTGATCATCTTATTTGCCATACTATCGCCGGTTTCATCGGCATCAAACCCACAGTAAATGTCACAACCATTTGCTATAAAGTTTTCCAACCATGCTGGATTGGCTGTTGCGCCTGAGGTCGAGATGGCAGTGCACTCGGGGTAAAGCACAGCAAAAGATGCTGTATCAATGGCGGATTCGCAGAGAGCCATTTTCCTGTTGTTCTTACCTACTATATAAAAACAACCAAGATCTTTTCTGGAACCAGGTGCCATGCCCCGCCATTTTTGCTTGCAAGTCCCTCTCAGTTCAGCACCGACTAAATTCTTTTTTTTCCCAAGCAGTAAAAATACAGCATTGCCCCTGATATCTGCATAGAGTTTTTTTGACTTGATTAAATTTTTTATAAGCTCTTCTGGAAGACACCGTTTATTTATGAGGTATTGCGTAACCTGTGGCAGTCTTTTGTCGTCTTTTTGAGGGAGTTTTAATCTTTTTTTTACAGGATGTGATTTTATTGGAGAGGACCTTTGAACAAAAGAGGATGAGAAGTTGTCATGAAGCCAGAGTACTGCTTCTTTAAAACAAACCCCTTGCAAGTGGATGACAAGATCAATAGCGCCACCGCCACCAGTCCCCCGGGTCCAATTCATGAATTTCGGACCAGTTACAGATATCATCCCTTGGCTGGTGTGCCATTTTGTTTTGTCCCGAAGGTCTTTGGCGCCTCCAAAGTATTGTAACAAGACAGTAAGCTCGATATCTCTTACTTCATCTGCTTTTTTCCTGATTTCTTCAAAAGGATTCTTGCTGATCAAGTCTGGTCCTCAAACTTTTACAATCTTTCATGTTAATGACATGGCTGTTTTCTGTCAATCGGTCCACCAGGGCTGCGGTAAGCTGAGTGTTCTTCAAAAAAGAACCCCATTGATCAAACCCGAGATTTGAGGTGATCAAAGTGGTTTTCTGCTTGTGCCTTTTGTGCATCAAGGTAAAAAACAGACCTACCTGTACAGGGTCTATTTCTATAAATCCCAGTTCGTCTATCAGAAGACAATCGTAGGATTCAAAGGTCTTCAATACCTTTGTTTCTGTATGATCGGCTATGGATTGGTAAAACGTTTCCACAAGTTCAGGGAATAAAATAAACTTGCCCCGATATCCCCTGTCTATCGCCCGGGTAAGAAACGCTGTTGCAAGTCCTGTCTTACCGGTGCCTGTAGGGCCAATCCAGATAATATTCTGCTGTTTTAACATGTAATCAAAAGAATCATAGAGTGTTAAAATTATTTTTTTATTCAACTTTGCCTGCCTGTCAAAAGGAAAAGTTTCAATAACAAAGGGTTCCGGGATTCTTGCAATGCTGATTCGTCTTTTTCTGGCATTTTCCTGTTTGATTTTGTATTCTTGTTCAATGATATACTTTAAAAGTTTTACAGATGAGAAGCTGCCTTTTTTAGCAATGCCGAGATAATGATCCCAGTTGGCAATCAACCCTCTCAAGCCAAGATAAACAACCATTTTTTTTAACTCTTCATCCATTACTATTCCTTGATTTTGTAAATTGACAGATCTACCTCATCGGCAAACCGACCTTCAAGATATGCCGGTCTTTTTGTGAACGCTTCATCTATTTCAGGTAATGGCATCTCATAGTTCGACTGTCTTAAAAGTAGTCGGATAATATTTTCAATGGTTTGCACACTGTTTATTCTGTATTTCAAGGCCCGTTTGAGGGCTTTGGCAAACACAGGCAATGCTGTTTTTTTGTGCAGGCTGTATAATTGACGAATAAATATGTGTTTAGCCCGACCCTTCATTACAAGGACAAAATTCAGATAATCATTCACTTCAGGGGCTGCTGATCGAAGTATTTTTTCTTCATCTGCCGTGGGTTTTTTCCGATTATTTGGCTGATACCTTGGCGCGGGTTTGCCCTTTGGACTAAATTTTTGATTCTTAACACCAGGGGGTGGCAATTCATATTCCGCCAATTTTTTTCTCTTATGATAGATCTCCACATGATCACAAAACTGCAGGGCTTTTACATCAAACCGTGTTTTTCCCGGCACCCAGTAATAGTTTGCATCAACAGCGGCATACCCGTACTGATCCGTCCCTCTTTCATGGGCAATATAAGGGGGCGTGATATAGGCAGGCAGTTTTTCAAGAAGAGATTGTTCATACTCAAAGGCCTTGGCCGGGATCATCCTGGTTTTGCTTACCGGCCTGTTGGGCATTCTGATGGTTGCCCAGTCAAATGCCTGTTGGTTCATGTCTTCGAGAGTTTTATAAGTGCGGCCAGGAAAAAAATTGGTTTCTACTGTGTAAAAACTGCGTTCATTGCCGGCCTTTCTGTTGGCATGCCCTATTTCATGACAGATAAATTCAAATCCATATTGTTTGGCAAACTGTTTCATTTCAGGTACCATTACAGCATTTTTGCCGCTTCCCCGAAGGCGGGCAAGATTGGTGTTATCAATAATACAGACCGAAGCAGCATATTCCCAGAAGGTCAGTGCTTCATGGATAAAGCACTTCATTGCAAAACGGTTAAATGAACGATAAAATTTTAGATACCGCACCTTTGAGTATCTCATATAGATTACGCTGCCAACAACCATGACCCGGTTTGTTCCAAATTTTATGGTGTAGGGACTTGTGTCATGCTGCATTTCAGCTCCAGGTTCATCAGGTCTCTGGTCACAGCGTTGGTTTTTGGGCTGCCCAAGATTAAGTTCGCGTATGGTGCGGGTCAATGTGGAATACCCGATCAAAATCCCTTCTTCTTCAGTAAGGATCTCATGGATTCTCTGGACGTAACCATCACATTTTGTATGAAGACTTCTGAGAAGTTCAGGGTCAACACATATTTTGTCCTGCCGTATTGTTTCTGGAAGCTGTCCTTTCTGGTCGACGATCTTGCTAACAGTATTTGTGCTAACTTTGAGTTTGCGGGATATTTCACGGATACCCATGCCTTCATTATGAAGAAGAAAAATTGCTTTACGCTTGTTCACATCGATCATATAAATCTCTCACCGCAATCATAAAATTATCCATAATATCGATAATACCTTGAACAAGAAGACTTGCCTGGACCTGGAAGGTATCACTGCCTATACTGTCAGCCCTGGCTCCATAGGTGATTTTTTGCATATATCGTTGTACTGACTCAAGATCCTTGAGCATCATTTGTTCTGCACTTGTACACTCTGTTGTCCTGATTGATGATTTTTTTAACTGATCCAGACCCCAGGTGATGTTGCCTTCTTTGATCTGTTGTCGTAAATCATCAGACCCCTTGAAAAAACCGTTAGCCAAAAGGTTAATGTCACGGATACTCAATCCTTTGCCGGCAACCAATTTTACAAACTCATCAATCTCTTTTTTTGCAATTGAGTTCATACGTATGAACTTACGCAGGGTGTACATAAATGAATAAACAGGGAAATCCCCGTTAAATACCCTTTTTCCCACATACTCAGTCATTTCTCCAAGAATACCGGCCCGCATGCTCACCCATGATTTACTTTTTTGAAGTAAATCGGCAATATCTCCATGAGCCATGCCATGAACCTTTTGGAGTTCATCAATCATTTTTGCCTGTTCCAGAATAGTAAGGGGGCGGGCGATTGAAGTTCGAATAAGCTTGATAATACCAAGGGGCTCATCACTTCCAAAGGAAATATAAGGGACTATCCCGATATTAAGCTTTTTTGCACACCTGTATCGCTTAAAGCCATCAAGAAGAATTTTAGTCTCGTCTTCAAGGGTGATGCCCTTAAGTGGTTCCTGGATATCATGTTCGATAATAGAGGCAAGTAATGCCCCTTCAATTTTTTTTGATTTTAACCTGAACTTTTCATATCTCAGGTCCAAATTGATAATTTCTATTTTCTCAACCATGATTTTCCCCACATATCAGATTTATGAGCAGGACTATAACAGAAATACCCAAAACGATGATTGCCGGCCTGTGTGAAAAAAAATAACTTGAAGGGCGCACGTAAAAAATATCAGAATAAGAAATAAAAATATAATTTTTTGCAGGGGGAAAAGGCTTTTTTTGAAAATACGACGATGTCAGACAACACTATCAGGATTTTTGTACGCACGTAACCATGCGGAATACTGACTGCTAATTCCTATGCTGAGATGCCCGGCCAAACAAGAAGATAGCGTCTCGCTTTGAGCCGCCGGATTGTCGATAATAATCCCTGGCAAATGCGTCCGGTCCCCGGATGAGATTGTTGTTATAAGATTGATGGTTTATGAGAATCCCTAAAAATAGTTTTAAACCGCCAGTATCCTGTAGTTGTTCATACTGAGATTTGGATACCATGTTGACCTCGGATGACATAATCTGAAGGTCACACGTAAAAAGTTCCAACGCTGCCAGAATCATTCGCTGCCAAGACATCATTGTGCTGATATTGACAAAATCCGCAACATCACCCAAATTATTGAGTTCATCCTCTATGACATCCATGATCCCGGTCAAACTCAAGTCTCTGCTAACCTTGAACCATATAGCTCTCACCATGAAATCAAGAGATAATTGCCGGAAAGGGACGAGCTCATCAGGTAGCAAGGAAAATGTAATATGGTCACATACCCTGGCTTTGCCTTTGTCATGGCACAGATATCTTAAAATCGGCAAGTCCGACACTGAAAAACCTGTCAGGGGGCAGATCGCTATCCGTATATAGTATCCAAGAAAAGTCGCACAATCGATACCGCTGCATATGGGGCACTTGTCAGAAAAATCGGGGATGGGCCATGTATCAAAATTTTCATAATATTCTTGCAATCTTACCTTTATATGATATGGTATTTGCATGGGGAATTTCTTTCGGTGTTCTTTGTCAAAAAGAGCTTATGCAAACCAAAGGTTATTCCCCATACCTCTTTTTTGCAACCTTTTTTACGTGTGACCTTCTGGCGGGGACCGGGGATTTAATTCCCAGCCATTTTCAGGGATTTTTTCCCGGCCAAATTCAAGGGTAGCACCCAGCCACTGATCTTTTAATTCCGTTAACCGATTTTAAATCATATATGATTCCCTCTATTTAATTCGCCTTGTAACCGTTTTTGGCGATCGTAATCGAATCAAGGACAAAGAATGTTATTTTTTAAATTGAATAACTGCACATGATGCGATAAGGCATCATGGCAATCTCGAAAACATGAAGAATATCATGGTGTCTGAATTTATCTGAGCATGGGTGTCTCAATTTTGTTGAGCGCTATAGCCTTGAGACTCAGATTCATAAAGGGTGAGCTTGATTCCGGAGAAACTGAAATTCT
>JAIVHE010000597.1 GCA_020201255.1 Desulfobacteraceae bacterium | reverse complement strand
CTTTCCTATCCAAATTTTGAAGTCAAGAACGCGTTCAACAAATATTTGGTCGGATACTTTACGGAACACCGGTTTCAACCTGATGCCCGTTTATACAGAACCTTGCTTGAAGATGATTTCACAAACCTCAAGTCACAGATCGAGCGCCTTTTTGCCGCCATTCCCTACTCCGCCCATGGAAACCTGACCCATTATGAAGGATTTTATGTCAGCGTGATCTATGCGTTTCTTGCCAGCCTCGGCCTGGACCTGACAGCAGAAGATATCACCAACAGAGGACGGGCCGACCTGACCTTGAAATTTCCCGGGCACGGCAAACTGTATATCTTTGAATTCAAAGTCATTGAAGAAGATCGTTCCAACAGTAAAAACCCGCTGGAACAGATCAAGGAAAAACGCTACTTTGAAAAATACATGGGAGACGGCAAAAAAATATTTCTCATCGGCATTGAGTTTTCAAAGGAAAAAAGAAACGTCGCATCTTTTGAATGGGAACAAATAGCCACAGGCAATTAAAGATACATTGGTTTTTTATGAAACAGACAGGCAGACATGGCAAAATTCTACAAGGATCTGCCGGATTCATATCTGGCGGTTGACGGGATCGAATATGGGATGGGTGCCAGGATTCCTTTATGGATCTTCGGGTTTTGTATTGACATCTACGGGGCTTGAGATTACTCTGTAAATTGATTTATTTCAGACCGTTAAAATGTTCTGTAGGGAGGCTCCCATGAGAGCAACCGAAGAAAAATTGACCTATCTTGAAGAAACCATGGCACAGGTTGCCTATGCCCAGCTTAAAACAGAGATGTCTTTGCAGACATTGTCCAGGGAAATGGGAGAATTCAAGGATGAAATGGGAGAATATAAAGACTGGTCGAAAAATCAGATCATCCTCATGAACCGGCAGTGGGGCGACCTGGCAAACAAGATGGGCACCCTTGTGGAAGATATTGTGGCCCCCAATATCCCGCGCATTGCCAAGACTTGTTTTGGATGTGAAGACCTGGATTATTTTGCGGTGCGGGTCCGGAAAAAAAGCCGCAAAGGGGATGGCCAGAGAAGAGAATTTGACGTGATTGCCGTGTGCGAAGGAATTTTTATTCTCAATGAAACCAAATCCTCTCCTGAAACGAGAGATGTAGACAAACTGGCCGCATTTGTGGAGAGTGGCGCGCTTTTTAATTATTTCCCCGAATATGACGGGTACCGGATTTGCCCGGTGTTTGCGTCGCTGCTTGCTTTTGTTGCCGCCGGCAAGCTCCATGGCTTTTTTCAGGTAGGCGGCCTCGATGGTGGACAGGATTTCATCCAGGTCCACGCCCTGCTCCACCTCGTCCAGATTGAACCGCCGGTCTTCAATGCCTTCCACCCACCGCCGTTTTTTGTGCATTACCATTGATCTTTTACCATTTCAGAATGATTGGCGCGCATTATTGTAACCATGGGGTCAGGGTCGGATGCATCTTCATATGCATCATTTATCTGTTTGAGAAGTTCGATATTGTTGTGTCGCTGAATGAATTCCCGGGCTGCCAGTGTAAAATTTTCAATCGGTACCTGGCACCGGCACCCAGTGCGATGACCGTAATTTTTTTTGTTTGGATTTTTCTTGATTTTTTGCGGTGGCCCATTTCCAGGTGCTGACTCCCGTCACTTGTCACGATTTCTTTGTCACGAAAACCAAAATCGGCCCAGAATATTTACATAAAAATGTTGCATTATCCCTTTTCATACCCAATAATAAGGAAAATCAATTTGTTGAGGGATAGATTCAAGAGGGGTGGCAATTATGGAGGCAATCAGACAAATAGTTGACCTGGATAAATTGGGGTCTGTTATTAATATCCCAAAAGGGTTTAACTATACCAAAGTCGAAGTCATTATTTTCCCGGCTGATGAAACAATACAGAAAGAAAAAGAAAAATTCATTCCAGAATCCTTTTATGGAATCAGTTCAATCTCCGATCCGGCAGAAGCTGTTCAAAATATGCGTGATGAATGGGATCGGATATGAAATATCTGATCGATACGAACATACTGATTTACTATTTCAATGGTTCATTATCTGTTTCGGCAAAAGAAATAATCACAGCAATGCTCAATGATGACTTCAATATTTCCGTTATTTCCAAGATGGAATTCCTGGGATTCCGCCGGTTTGATGTTAGAGAAAAGCGGGAAGCCGAAAAATTTGTTTCTTTTGCAAGTGTTCTGCCTTTGAGCGAAGCAATTGTCGATCGAACCATTGGATTTAAACAAGCCGGAAAAATTAAATTGCCTGATGCCATTATCGCCGCAACCGCATTGTGCCATGATCTAAATCTGGTTACACACAATGTAAAGGATTTTGCAAGCATCTCTCTTTCAATTTACGATCCTTTTCATACGAGCTGACACGGGATACCTAAAGCGACAAGGCAGTAATTCCAGAGACACCATACTTAATTGCTGTGTTACGTCCTGGTGGGGTTACGCCGGGTTTGTCAGCGGCGACTGGGCCGCCCGGAGCTGCTGGCCGACAAACTGCTCGGCCAGCGGGTCTTTGTTGGTGAAAATGAGATCTCCTGCCTGGGGATAAGGAATCGACGAC
>JAIVHE010000039.1 GCA_020201255.1 Desulfobacteraceae bacterium | reverse complement strand
TGCTTTTTTTAATACCGTCAAAGGAAAAGGAATCATCCGGCAGCACAAGCACAGGAGAACCCTGATTCTCTTCTCCCAGCTGTTCAATGATTTCAGGTCGGGGCCGTTGGAAATCCACATGGATGATATCCACCTGTTTTTTAATTTTCGGGTTGTAAATAAAAAATCCTTCTACAATACCGCAGTCCGGGCAGTAAAAGGGTCCTTGATCCGGTGTATCATACCAGGTGTTGAGCATATAAAGGACGGGTTTGCCCATATGATGTTTTCCTTTTTTCAAAATTGATAGAAATTTTATAGGTACCAAGAATATAACAGCTTGTAAAGGGTGGGTGGTCGAGGTCCCTGCTATCCAAAGCAAGAACTCACAGGGATAGTCCGGGGATTTTATCTGCATAAAAGACGGACTTTGTCCTGAAAATAGTCCTCGTCTCAAATATCTTGGTTCGATCCGCTGAATTTTATATATCAGTTCTTAAATAACAAACTTATTGCTTTTTATTCATTTCGGTAACGCGCACAGAATCCTTCGGAAATCTTTACGTAGCGGGTACAGGAAAATCGCTTTTTCCGGTACACTTTTCTGTACCTTGTGGCCATGCAGGCTGTAGCCCTTAGTTGTTCCAACTTGTTGCCAGTTAGCGGCACGATAACAGGTCCCCGTGAACCGGTCCAGTTGGACAAAAGTTTCCAGCAGGATGGGCTTAAAATGATACCGGTCTTCCCAGTCCAATGGAAGTTTTTTAGCAATACCTCCAAGGATTCGTGAAGCCAGGCAATGTGACCTGACCCAGGGCAGAATTAAAAACCGAACGTTGCCCACTACCAGATTCAGGTTGGCAATCCGCTCCTTTTCCGTCCAGCCGATAAAATCGTCCCGGGAACTCAACCGCCATGAGCTGGCCCCGAAACCGAGCACGGCCAGGAGGTGCTTTCCTCTCATCGGATCCGGATGTTTTGGTTTCCAACTACCCTTTAAATATTTTGACTGGGTTGCCGCTGCTGATTTTTTCTCCTTCCTTCCTTTTGGATTTTTTTCTGGCGGCCTCGGATCCCCGCCGTATACAAGATATCTCATCTGCCTGCCGAATAGCTTGCTGCTTTTTATATAATGAAAGCGCATGACCAACTCGTTCCATAGATTGGAATCCCTTTTGGTTTTTACAGGAATGAATTGCAGCTGCTTCAACTCCTCCGGCTTAAAAAAAATCTGTGTTTCGGGAGCTTGAAAATCACAGAGCTGAGAGCGATTTTTATAAGTGACGAATGGTATAAACGGCAATTTGATAACATTGTCCATATCCATGCGCTTTAATATTCCGCCGACTGCACTTGTTTTCAGTCGCCCGTCCGCCTGGTATATCTCGAAAACACGGCAGACTTTCCGTGTTATTTCTCCCCGGTTATATTGTGGATTGGTTTCAATAATTGTTCTGATTTTCCTTATCTCTGCGGCTGTAAAATCAAATCCAATATAATGTACCGTCAATTTATTCCAAAGTCGGTTCTCGGTGGTTGGGGGGCATTCAAGAAATGCGAGCATTTTTTCCACGGCAGCCTCTCGATCAGTGGGTTTCCTATCCGGCTGATCAAAATATTTTAGACCCTCCTCAGCAAATTTTTTTCTACACTTTATGATGGATTGAGGAGGCACCCGTACGTCACGAACCTGCTGATCAACAATCCGGCCCGCCAAGGCCCCCAGGATAATTTTTGCACGTTTGATCCGCCAAACACCCGCAGTATTGCTGCAGGCGATCTGTTCGAGTTCCTCTATTTCCTTTTTGGTGCATCTAATTGCAGGCAAATTTTTTTGCATCAACATCCTCATCTACAAACGCTAAGGTCTATTTTTTCCGCGTACCGGCAAGAGTTGCGACATATCGTCCTTTCAGTTGCCGGTTATTGTACCTGAAAATTGTATCAACGAGACCGTTATGAAGTTTACCATACTTCTTTACATATTTCTTGCTCAACCAACGGTAATATACTTCCATGCTCTTCATGTTCTGAGTGAAAACAATGGTTACGAGTTCGTCAATTAGGGTATCTACATCTCCATTAAAATAGTTATCCAGATCAGGTGGGGGACCGCCGGGAATGGGTTGATAACGTTGAATAAAAACATATACTCCCGGCAGTGACCGCAGAAAACGGAATCGTTCCACGTCTTCGGCCAGGGTGGTATTGTAACCATACATGCAGATAAATTCCACATTATCTCTTGCTGTAAACCCGAGCAAAGGATATTTCCACTTCCATAAATCGATGTTCCCGGTGTCGTTGAGGCTGAAATGGTAAACCCTTCGCGTAAATTTGATGTTGCTGCACTTAATGCGGCGGATCAGCCTGATCTTTTCTTTGTTCAGGAAACGGATATCCAGAGTTTGGGTGAAATTGACCTGAACATCGCGCAATACCATTTCTTCCAGAAAATTCCCTGATTCTGGATGCGATAGAATGTTATCATCCAGGAGAATCAATTTGTTCTGTCCATTGGGCAGTAAATCGTTCAATGTGGCGACCTGGTGAACATTCCCCTCTTTTTCCGGAACAAGGCAAAAAGGGCATCTACTGGGACATCCACGGGTGATAAAGCCCATTGCACGCTCATCGAGTTCTGGATAAAGACTATAATCCGGAGGCAATTTTTCAATTTCAGTATCCAACCTAAGGTTCAAATCCACGCCTGATCCTCCGATCACAAGAGACTTACCATAATACTTACGAAGAATTTTTACCTTTTTTGCAGAAGCTGGGATAGCATATACGCAGCTGGCATAAATCTCCCCGGCACCCTTGATTTTTGGGGCACCCCGGGCCAGGATCACGTTGCGCCCCTTTTCTTTGAAATGCCTGCTGAGTTTCATCAACGCCAGATTGGGCAGCCTTCCATCCAGATGAATCAGCAACACAGATCGTTGCGGTATTTTTTTCGGCGTTTCTTTTCCATTGTTTTTATTTCCTGTGGGCAGGACGAGCCGTTTTTTTTCCGCTTCTGCGGGAAAATTTGAAATCGTGCTTTTGGAAACAGTTGAGATAAACTGCATATTCGGCAGAAAGCGATCCATAAGAGTAATCCATTCAGGAAAAATTTGTGGTGTGCAGATCCGGTCCGGCCGGTCCAGAAGGATCAATCCAGGCTTTTCAGTTGGATTGTTGGATTTGGGGAAGGCGTCCAAAAGGTGTCTGGCAACATCCAGGGGAATTAGCACTGCCCTTTGTTGCCAAGGCTGGAGCAGATCCCATTTTATTTTAAAATCAGCTGAACCGTAAACCCATGAACCAATATCGATATCGAAATGTTCCTTGAACAAACCGCCTAAAATGTTCAGTATCTTTGTGGGAAGGTACCGGCCTGATCGTACAATTTTGAGCTGTAGTCGATATAGGAACTCTATAGGATCAGTAACGCGGGCGTCTGCATTGAACAATGTATGAAAACGGGTGATACGGAAAAATGGATCCATGAAATCAAAATCATCAGTTTCCCTGTGGGGTATTATGTCATGGCCGTAACCGAGGAAAAAATAAGATGAATTACCCGAACCGAAAGCCGGTTTTCGTGTGGAAAGACCTGCAGGGAGAAATTCCATTTTTTTACAAAAAGCGGTGGGATGTTGATCAGATTGTATTTGAATTCCACTGCCATAGCATGTTGGAAGATTTTTACCGCAATCCTGGCCGGGATGGGGTGCAAGAACAAATTCCAATCGAAGCGGAATGTCGGGAAAACCAAACAGTTCTAAAAATTGAAATGGCAGCTTCGGTAAAAACTTCACCCCTCCACAGGCTATCGCCACAAAGTGAAGTAGTTCAAGCTTGGAAGGCCCGGACGAAAAAAGAGTCCATTTTCTTATTTGTCCATTATATTTGGGGAACCTGAGCCTGCCGTTACCGTTTCTGCAAGCGTTTTTGAAGTGTAAATCTAAAATATACATTTAAAAAAAATTGTCGATATTTTGTTGCTGATGAAACATTGAACACCTATTCAGATCAACTGCTCCGAAAAGTCCACTTTTTCCAAGAGAATTCTTGGAAAAAGAGTAGTGCCTTATTTTTTCAGATCCTATCAAAAAAAAAAGGGAATGACAGGGCTATGGCGTGTGGGTTTTCTGCGTTAATCCTATATATCAAAACGTTAACTTGTTCTCCAATTTCTGTTAGAATTATAGTTAAGAACATCATTGATGAAGGTTTATACCACCATTTAAAATGGTTTGCAAAGTTATTCATTTCATTCAATACATAGACAGACTGCCAATACCAATATTATAGATCCCTCAAGCCAATTTTAAAGCAGTATTCAATAACAGAAGCATTGTGGAGGCATTTCAAATTTCTCCCTGCGGACTATGTCAAAATCGAAATCCCATCAACGGCGGATCTAAAACTCCGGACTATTATTAAAAGTCCAGGATTTGGATTATTAAGCCACAGCTAAAACATTTTGCGGTTGGCTGGAATTTCATACATTGATAGCGATTATGATATTATCCACTGCATAAATTTTCACGACCCGGATAAATTGTGGATTTCATTACTATTCAAAACCTGTTAAAGTCGTTTGCGACAGGATCAATCGGGCAAGAATTATTAAAATATAAGTGGAACAATACGTGAAATCGTTGGTTTTAAAAATCGGATGGGCCATTTGCATCTGGGTGTTTTTGGGTGCATCACAGATCTTTTGTGATACCGGCACAGATATTCCCAGAGGCAAACAAACCGTACTGAATTTGTATGTCACGGCAGAACAAGCCCATGCCATGTGGCTAAAAAATCCGGACTCCGTAATCATTATCGATGTTCGGACTCCTGAGGAATATGTGTTTACGGGTCACCCGCTCATGGGTTTTAATATCCCGGTGGCTTTTATGACCCATCAGTTTGATATCAGCAACCGCCAATATCATATGCGGCCCAACCCGGATTTTGTGCAAAGGGTTGCCAGCCGGTGCAATAAAAATCAGACCCTGTTGATTATGTGCCGTTCAGGCCGGCGCAGTGCCTGGGCGGTCAATCAATTGTCCCAAGCCGGGTTTCAGCGGACATACAACATAACGGATGGCTTTGAGGGTGATATTTTCAACCGGCCCGGCCATCCCGAACATGGCCGTCGAATCGTTAATGGCTGGAAAAACGCGGATCTTCCCTGGACCTACATGCTTGATCCGGAAAAGATTTACACACCATCACAATGAAAAATATCTCATTTTGCAGTCTACGCAATAGAAATAGTAACATTTGCACATACCCTCCTCATCACCGGTTTAATCGATGCCTTGCTCATGACCGTCTATATGCGGACCGGTTCCCTATACGCCCCGGATGCCAGTTATTTTTTACTGCTTGAACCGTACCAGATTTCATGATAGCTTGCCGGCCATGAAAGTAATCAAGATCATTGATGAGGCGCTGGCATCTGAAGACCGTATCAAGACAGTGATCCAGGACCTGAAGGACCGCCATCAAGCAATCATCGACGGCCTTGTGACAGACAGTATTGAAAAAACCCGGGCTTTTCAAGCCATTGACCGGCTGCTCAAAATGCTGGAACGATACTATTTCGGCATCAGTTTTACCCGGGAGGCCACCCCGCGGATGCACGACATAATAGCCGTGTCCGGGGAGCGGATGTCGGCCATGATTCTGGCAGCCGCCATGGCCTCCAAAGGGATGGAGAGCGGTGTGGTCCTGCCGGAAGAGGCCGGTATCATCACCGACGGCAAATACATGGATGCCACCGCGCTCATGGCACCCACCCGGAAAAATCTGTCACTGCGCCTGGGAAGGAAGGTGACAGAAAACAAAATCCTGTTTGTTCCCGGTTTTTACGGCATCAGCGAATCCGGTGAGATCACCACATTCGGCAGGGGCGGGTCTGACTATTCTGCCGCTGTGGTCACCGCCGGGGTTAATGCCGACCTCCTTGAGATCTGGAAAGACACCCCGGGATTCATGAGTGCGGATCCAGACAACATCCCCCAATGCCGACTGATTCCTGAGCTAACCTATGAAGAGGCTGCAGAGCTGGCCTATACCGGGGCCGGCATCCTGCATCCCCGAACCGTTGAGCCGGTGCGGCAGGCAGGCATCGCCATCGCTATCAAAAACACCTATGACCCGGATGCCCGGGGCAGTCTGATCACCAGCCAGGCATGTGAAACCCGCACCATTGTCAAGAGTGTTTCCTATACCAGAGATGTATCTGTTTTAAAAATCCATGCTTCCGGTGTGGGTGCCCGGCAGGGCATCCTGTCTGAGATTACCGGAGCGGTATCCGGCAGCGGGATCAATATCAAGTCTGTGGTCACCTCCCAGACCTGCATCAGCCTGCTGCTCTCCCGCAAGGATGCTTCGGCGGCCCATGACTGTATCCAGGCCATCCATCCCAGGCCTTTCAGGAAATCCTCATGCCGGACACAGGTAGCGCTGGTCAGTGTTGTGGGAGAAGGGCTTCATTTGAGCTGCGGCATTGCGGCCCGGTGCTTTACCGCGGTTTCCCGGGCCAATGTCAACATCGAAATGATCTCCTTCGGGGCATCGGATGCAGCCATGTATTTTCTGGTCCATGAAGACAGCCTGGATAACACCATTCAGGCATTGCATGATACATTTTTTAACATCCCCCGCCAAAATTCCCCTTCCATAGCCGCAGGCTTGGTGGGGGATGGATAGGCGGCATTGCTTATTGTCCCTGGTTCTGGATGTACTGGTTGATCACATCTATCGGAGCACCCCCAGAGGACAATAAGCAATATGCCCGGGTCCAGAGGACCGGCTCCCAGTAGAACTTTGCTAAATGCTCCTGATAATTTTTTCTGACCAATCGGCTTGAGACTGTTTTGAGATTATTGATGAATCTGGACAGGTCGATGGTGGGGTAAGCTGCAAACA
>JAIVHE010000038.1 GCA_020201255.1 Desulfobacteraceae bacterium | reverse complement strand
GCAGTTCCGGAACCCCGGGAGAAAACAAGAAATATGCTGCAGGCACGGCAATTGCCAGCACCAGTAAAGCCGATGCCACCGCAGCCAGCAGTTTGGATCTGTACCATTTGTCCCCGGTCTGCTGTTGTCTGCCCTCATCGGCCCGGGCCTCTTGAGAACCGGCTTCTTCCAGTATCACCTGGTTATTGTCCGGGGTATCCGTGTCATCTTCATTGTCCAAAAAATCCTGGTCATCCGCATCATTATCCAGGATGTTTTCACTGTCATTGCCCGAATCATTTCCGAGGATATCTTCATCTTCCTGGTCCGCACTCATGAGAAGGGTATCAATATCATCCTGGGATATCAGAATATCTTCCTCATCAAATGGTGCAAGCTCATCATCCGGTGCAAGCTCATCATCCGGGGCAGTCCCTTCCGCTGGCGCAGCCCTTTCCTCCACATCTTCTTTGTCTTGTTCATCCGGGTCCCGGAGCAGGGCATCAATATCTTCCTGACTGACATCATCCTGGGCTGGTAAAGGTTCCTGCGCTTCTTCTTCTTCCGGGGTATCCAGATCAACGGCATCCAGATCAACGGTATCCAGATTCACCTGATCCGGTGCAGGCATTTTTGTTTCCCGAACAGATTCTGCTTCATCAAGGGACACGGGATCTGCAGGCGGTATGATTTCAGGGGGATTTTCCATCAGCGTATCCAGTGTTTCCTGGGTGATCAGGCAGTCGGCCACATCCGCTGCCTGGTCGGAACTGATGACAAAATCATCCCGGGTTGCCTGGTCCAGGGTTTCATCGGTTTCAGTGGTTTCCAGGAATTCTGAATTTGCTGCGGTTTCAGGGGTTGCAGGTGTTACAGCCGGCTCACGTGATGCAGGCGGATCAGGTGATGCAGCAGTCTCTTGCGGCGTTTCCGGATTCTGGGAAGGATTCATCAACCGGTCAATGTCTGCCTGGTCGATCAGCTCGATCTCTTCATCATCATCCCCGTCTTCTTGCAGGCCATCCGCTTTTGGGCCATCTTCCTCCAGACTCACCGATCCCCCGCCCATGAGGCTGTCAATATCGTCCTGGGACAGTTCGCCCAGGTCGTCTTGTGTATTTTCCTGTTCGTTGTCTTGTGCAGCGTCAGCACCGCTGTTGAAAAGGCTGTTTATATCATCCTGGGACAATTCACCTTCTTCCTCACCTTCACCTTCATCACTATCATCATCATCCGGTTCAGCGTCTGTTGTCTGCCTGCCCATGAGTTTGTCAATGTCATCCTGGGACAGTTCTCCCGGATCTTCCTCTTGTGTATTCTCCTGTTCGTCGGGCTGTGTATCGTCAGCACCGCTGTTGAGAAGGCTGTCGATATCATCCCGGGACAATTCACCCATGTCCTCTTCGTCTGCATCCATGGCTTCAAGGCTTTCTTCGGCCGCTTCAATGGAATCTGAACCCAGAAGTTTATCAATATCATCCTGGGATACCAGATCGTCCTGGTCCTGATTGGGATCTGCCATGCATCACCTCTTTATAGTATTTTGTTCAATAATCCTGGAGCCTGGCCCGCAGTTTCACCAGCACTGCAGAATGAATCTGACAGATACGCGATTCCGTCAAAGAGAGCACCTCTCCGATCTCCTTGAGCGTCAACTCATCATAATAATACAGCGATACCACCATCTGTTCTTTTTTATTCAACGTTTCAATGGTTTGGGCCAATACCTGTTTCAGTTCCGCCTTGTCTAGGAAATCGGCAGGCGTGTCGCGCTCCTTGAGCCCCGACTGAAACCGTGTCTGGGAAAAGGCATCATTTTTTTTTGTCCTGATAAAGTCATCCAGGTTCAACACCGCAGCCCCGTGAATATCAGTGAGCATATCCTGATAGGCCTCGATGTTGATATTCAGGGCATCCGCCACTTCCTGGTCGGTTGCAGCGACCCCTTTTTTGTCTTCGATCTGTTTTACCGCCCGGGCAATGTCCTGAATTTTTTTGCGCATGGACCGGGAATAGGTATCCATACCCCTGAGTTCATCCAGGATGGCACCTTTGATCCGGTACTGGGCATAGGTTTTCAGGCTGACATGCCTGGACGGGTCGAATTTATCCACTGCATCGATCAACCCCATGGAACCGGCTGAAATCAATTCATCAAACATCACGCTGGCCGGCAGGCGCACGGCAAATCTTGCGGCAATGCGTTTGACCAGAAAAGCATATTCAACAATACTTTTCTGGCGCCATGCATGGTGGTTTTTTTGTGATGCGGGTATTTTTTTTTTCATAAACCCATACACCATCCGGTCATGTGGCTGTCTGAAATACCTTGTTCATAAAAAACGTCAGATTCCCCTGGGAACGACCGGATTTCTCCTGGTTCAATATCACCGAAGCAATGGTTTCCATGGCCCTGGCCGCAGCAGCATCCGGGGTCTGGTCCAACAGCAGACTGCGTTTTTGCACTGCCTGCTGCAGGTGTCTGTCAAAGGGGATATGGCCAAGGTATGCAAGCACCACATCTTTTAAAAATTTATCAAGGGCGTTGCTCAGAGAGGCGAACACCCGTTTGGCATCTTTTTCAGATTCCGTCATATTGACAATCAGCTTGAAATACCGGGTTTGATACTCCCGGGACATGACTTTCATCATGGCATAGGCATCGGTGATGGAGGTGGGTTCCGTGGTGGAAATGACGATACATTCATCAGATGCCGCATTAAAATACAGCACATTGGAAGAAATACCCGCCCCTGTATCCACCAGTATGATATCAGCCTGATCCGCCAATGCCTCAAATTCTCCCAACAGGGTCAGTTTCTGGCCTTCATTCAACTGGGTCAGACCGGCAAATCCGGAGCCCCCGGGGATGATGCGGATGCCATGCCGGGTTTGGATCATGATCTCTTCCAGGGTTTTTTCTCCGGAAATCACGTGCCGCAGGGTATATTGGGGCCGCAGATTAAACACAATATCGATATTGGCCAGGCCCACATCCGCATCGATTATCACCACCCGCATGCCTTGTCTGCTCATGGCAACCGCCAGATTTCCCACGATATTTGTTTTGCCCACACCGCCTTTTCCAGAAGTTACGGCAATGACCCGGGGAAATTGTTTCTCAGGGGATGGCATACGCGTTTTTCTCCTTGCCAGTATATCGGTTTTTGCAATATCTCTGAGCCCTTTTGCCTGATCCACCCTTACACATCTCCTTTGGTATTTTTGCCCAGAATGACTTTTACCAGGGTCTGTCTGTCCGGCACAATCAAATCCTCGGGCACTTTCTGTCCGTTGGTGAGCAAAGAAACCGGCAGATTCATTTCATTGATCTGATCCAGGATCTTACCGCAGCGCCGCACTTCATCGATCTTGGTAAACACATAGGTATCAGGGGTGAACACTGAAAAAGCCTGTGCTGCTTCTTTCATATTAATGGATTCTGCGGTAACACTCAAGGTTAAATGAATGGAAATGCCAAAATCGGTTTTCATCAATGCCAGAATTTCATTGATCCTTTCTTTATCATAATGGCTGTGGCCGGCGGTATCGATGAGGATCATGTCCATGGATTTCATCCGGTCCAGGGCACAGCAAAGATCTTCGGCACTGAAGGCCGGCACACAGGGCAGGCCCATGATGCCGGCATATGCCTTGAGCTGTTCAAATGCCCCCACCCGGAAATTGTCCACAGATACCAGCCCCACCCGCATCTTGCGCGTAAACCGCAGCACAGCTGCCAGCTTTGCAATGGTGGTGGTTTTCCCCACACCGGTGGGTCCCACAAAAGCCGCCACATGGGGAAGACCGGAAATATTGGTGCGCCGGAAAAAATCTTTTGTCGACAAATGATTCAAACACTGGTGCATGACATTCTGCTTGAGGCGCCTGATGCGTTCACCAGGTGTCAGAGTGTCATCCATATCAGCCGATGCTTTTTCAATCAATCGGCAGGCCAGGCTCTCACTGACCCCGGACCGCAGAAACGAAGCCAGAATCCCCACGGATTCAAACTGGTGGCATAACACCTTGTGCATGCCGCTGCCCATGCCGACCAGGGCAACCATATCTTTTATTTCCGCAATATCCGCCTTCAAAGAAGCCAGCAGGTCGCCATCTTCCGACATATCCGGCGGTTGTGTCCGGATACCGGCTTCCACTTCCACCATTTCCTGGCCATAGGGATCACGAGGCTTTTTGGCAATTTTTCTGGTGGACAGGATCATGGCTTCCGGTCCCAGTTCCTGCTTGATACTGGCGATGGCCTCCTGAATATTGGCGGCTTTAAAAATGCGTTTATTCATTTTTCAGACTCACTTTGCCACTGGCCTTGAGATTAATCTCATCCGCTATTTCCGCATGGGATATCACAAAAACCATCGGGAGAGAAGGTTCAATCAATTTTCTGAAATGACGGCGCAGGGTCGGTGTGGTCATGACCACCGGCTGGGTGTTGACAGCCAGCAGCTTTTCCACTTGTCCTGTCACTGCCTGGACAATTTGCTGGGCCATGCCCGGATCCAGGGCCAGGTATGATCCATGTTCCGTGCGCTTGATATTTTTGGTGAGAATCTCTTCGAGCTGCCGGTCAAGGGTGACGACCTGGAGCTCCTTTCCCTGGCCCAGATACGGGGCAATCATGGACCTGGAAATACGCTGGCGCACATATTCGGTCAGCAGGTCCGGGTCCTTGCCCATGGGCGCAAAATCCGCCAGGGTTTCCACGATGGTGAGCAGATCCCGAATGGATATTCTTTCCCGCAACAGATTCTGGAGCACTTTCTGGACAGCACCCACGGACAAAAGGTTTGGAACAAGCTCTTCCACCGCCTTGGGATTTGATTTGGCAATATTGTCCAGAAGGTGTTGGACATCCTGACGTCCCAGCAGTTCATGGGCATTGGTCCGGATAACTTCCGTCAGATGGGTGGCAATGACCGTTGCATTGTCCACCACGGTATACCCGGCAAATTTCGCCTCTTCCTCCTTGTCCAAAGGAATCCAGAACGCCGGAAGCCCGAATGCGGGTTCAATGGTTTCAATGCCGTCGATTTTCTGTGCGGCCCCCCCGGGATCCATTGCCAGCAGGTGATTGACCATAAGTTCGGTGCCGGCCGCTTCCACCCCCTTGATCATCAAACGGTACTGGGCCGGGCTCAGATTCAGGTTGTCCCGGATGTGGATGGGGGGAACAATAAGGCCCATTTCAGAGGCGAACTGCCGCCTGATGGCCCGGATTCTTCCCAGAAGGGTGCCGTCCTGCTGTTTGTCCACCAGGGGAATCAGCCCGTATCCCACTTCCAGTTCAATGGTGTCCAGGGTCAACAGGTGATCCACATCTTCGGGCTGCCCGGCCCCTTCTTCTTCTGCTGCTGCAGCTTCTGCTTCCATCAGGGCATCCTGTTCTTCGGTTTCATCCTTTCGCAGAAAATACCAGGCAAAGGTTCCCATGACCAGGCCCAGGGTCATGAACGGCACCGATGGAAGACCGGGGATCAGGCCCATGGAAAAAATGATCACCGCACCGATGAATACCGGTGTGGAACTGGACAGCAATTGGGCGGCAAACTGCTTGCCCATTCGGGAATCAGAACCGGCCCGGGAAACCAGAAGGCCGGCTGCGGCAGAGATCAACAATGCGGGAATCTGGGATACCAGACCGTCCCCCACCGTCAGCAGGGTATAGTTTGTCAACGCTTCTCCCATCGCCATGCCCTGCTGCAGCACCCC
>JAIVHE010000345.1 GCA_020201255.1 Desulfobacteraceae bacterium | reverse complement strand
TCCATCCGCTCCCGAAACCGATTTCCAGCACGTCATGCCCGGGGGAAAGTTCTGCCAGCATCAGTACCCTGGCCACGGTGGAGGGCTGGCTGATCGTCTGTCCATGGCCTATGGACAATGCCGCATCCACATAGGGATCATGATCGATGAAATATTTTCTGTCCACCTTGTCCATTGCATGCAAAATATCATCCACCTGTTTTCTGCCGGTATCCCGCAGAGATACACCATTTCCCAATTGCAAATACAGCATTCACCTCATTTACAGTACAGGCTGAATTCGGGTACTTTTTGTAGTGCAAACCACACAAGTGTTTGATAGCTGGTAGGCAACAATATATAAAGAAAGGAAAAAATCATGTTTATTGCTGATCTGTTGACCGCATTTGTTCTTACCATCATCATCATGGTGCCTTTTTATCTTATGCGCCGGGTCGGACCGTGGGAAGGCTGGAGCCTGATCCTTCGCTACACCATGTAAAGCCTTTCATTATGAATGATATACCACCTGAAAAGAAAAACATTGTCGACAAAACGCCGCAATGGCTCCGCCTGCTTTTGTTCGTTCTCCTCTGGATTGTTATTTCCTTCGGCTATAGCGCCTATATGGCCGGCAAGAAAATGGAAGATATTGCCTACTCTGAATTCAAGGAAAAAGTGGCGGCAGGTGACGTTGCCAAAATCCAGGTAAAAGGACAAAAGGTAACCGGGCAATATGCTGCTGATGAAGAAATACGTTCTGGTGAAACAAAAAACCAGGAAGAAACAGCTGCTGAAACAAAAAACAAAGAACAGCAGCCGCAGGAGCCCGCTGTATTTTCCACGGTCCTGCCCGGGTTCGAAGATCCGGAGCTTATGGCCCTTTTGGAAAAAAACGGCGTGGTCATAGATGCGGAGACGGAGGAAACCAACTGGCTTGCGAAAATTTTTATCAGTCTGCTGCCCTGGCTGCTCCTTATTGGATTTTTCGTATATGCAAACAAAAAGATGACAGATCAAATGGGGGGGATGGGCGGACTGGGGGGAAAGACAGGTCCATTTGGTTTTGGTAAATCCAAGGCAAAAAAAATACAAAAACAGGAAGTTGACGTTACGTTCGAAGATGTGGCAGGCCTTGAAAATGCCAAAAACGAATTAAAGGAAATGGTTGATTACCTGAAAGAGCCCTCTGTTTATCTTGACCTGGGTGCTGAACTGCCCAAAGGCATACTGCTGGCAGGCCCCCCCGGCACGGGAAAGACCCTGATGGCCCAGGCTATGGCAGGACAAGCAAACGTGCCCTTTTATTCCATCAGCGGATCGGAATTTATCGAAATGTTTGTCGGTGTGGGGGCCTCCCGGGTCAGAGACATGTTCCAGGTGGCCAAAAAGAATGCACCTTCCCTGATTTTTATTGACGAGCTTGACTCCATCGGCCGGGTACGGGGAACCGGGGTCGGCGGGGGACATGATGAGCGGGAGCAGACCCTGAACCAGATTCTCTCGGAAATTGATGGGTTCAGCAAGCAGGAATCTGTCATTGTGCTGGCTGCCACCAATCGTCCGGATGTACTGGACCCGGCCCTGATACGACCCGGACGATTTGACCGGCGAATCAATCTGGAGATGCCCCGGAAAGCGGCCAGAAAAAAAATTCTCAAAGTGCATATCAGCAAAGTGAAGATGGCTGAGGATATCGATTATGATCAATTGGCCGGCGCCACTGTGGGCTTCAGCGGTGCTGATATAAAAAATCTGGTCAACGAGGCCACGCTGCTTGCGGCCCGAAAAAACAAAAACCAGGTGGAAATGCAGGATTTTCATGAAAGCCGGGACAAAATCATCATGGGACTCAAACGCGAAGACAGGCTCTCTGACAAAGAAAAAAACAGGATTGCCTATCATGAAGCCGGCCATGCGCTTGCAGCTCTATTGCTTCCCGGAGCCGATCCGCTCTCCAAGGTAACCATCATTCCCCGGGGCAGGTCACTGGGGGCAACAGAACAGCTGCCCGAAGAGGACAGGCACAATCTGAGCAAAAAATATCTGCTCAACAGAATTTCGGTGATGGTGGGGGGCCGGGCTGCTGAAGAAGAGGTATTTAACGATGTTACCTCCGGGGCAGGGGATGATCTGAAAAACGCCTCTCAACTGGCGCGGCGGATGGTTTGTCAGTGGGGTATGAGCGAAAAACTCGGACTGATGGTTTTTAAAAAAGGAGAACCCCATCCGTTTCTGGGCAGGGAGTTGACCGAGGAAAAGGATTACAGCGAAGCAACCGCACAGATCATCGATGCCGAAGTCACAGAAATTCTCCATAAATGCCATGAACAGGTAAAAACGATCTTGCAGGAAAATCGTGAAAAACTGGATCAGCTTGCAAAAGAGTTATTAGAAAAAGAAACACTTACATCAAAAGAGATAGAAACATTTCTCCAGCTCAAGTAACACGGCTGTATTGATCCATATGCACATAAATGGGGAGAGTGAAAAGGCGCTGGCAGAACAGGTTTGAGCCACTTAACCAAAACCTGGCCGAGGGCATAGGGATTCATCGGCTTGGAGTGGTATTCTTTATCAAACGGCCCTGGAAATTTTCTGGCCTGAGATTATTATTCAGCACCGGCATTGATGGATTCCGTAAAATATAATAAAAGGGGTTTCATACAAAATATATCAAAGCGACAAGGTAATCGTTTTATTGAGTTTTGTACTGAGCTTGAACATGCCGCTGCTGATTACATTCAAGAACTACATAAACGTGCCCAACGAAAGCGTCACGCTTCAGCTCGAAGAGGAAATTAATTTATGACTGACCAACCCATCAGAACATTGGAATACCGCGACTGGCTGACCGATATCAAACAGCGAATCCGTCAAGCCCAGGTCAAAGCAGCGGTGCAGGTGAACTCGGCGCTTCTAACCTTTTACTGGGAGCTGGGCGCGGAGATTGTGGAACGTCAGAAATCTTCACAGTGGGGCAGTGGCTTTTTAAAGCAATTGAGCACTGACCTGATGGCGGAATTCCCGGACATGAAGGGCTTTTCTTTCAACAATCTTCAACACATCAAGCGGTGGTACCTTTTTTATACCGGAGGTCTATCAAATCCGGCAGCAGGCTGTGGCCATATCGAGCAACAGGTTGATTCGAAATCAGCAGAAAAATCGGACCTGCAAAATGTGGCACAAGCTGTGCCACAATTGGATGACGGTTCTATTCAGCTGTTGGACGTCAAAAGGGATTGCAGGTTGGGGAGCGGGATTTTTATCTCGATCTCTTATTTTATCACACAAAACTGCACTGCTATGTGGTGATTGAACTGAAGACAGGAGAATTTGAACCGGAGTATGCGGGCAAGCTCAATTTTTACCTGAAGGCAGTGGATGAACAGTTGCGGGGTGACCGGGATGAGCCGAGCATTGGTATTCTGTTATGTAAATCCCGCGACCGGGTGGTGGTGGAATATGCCCTGAGCGATATCGGCAAACCCATGGGTGTGTCTGAATATCAGCTGACCCGCGCCCTGCCTGACAACCTGAAATCCAGTCTGCCGTCGATTGAGGAACTGGAGGCGGAATTCGGTGACCCGGAGAGAGAAAAATGAGCAAAGTACACACGGAAGAACAGTTTGAAGCCACGATCGAGGCTCACCTTCTGGCCAATGGTTATTCAGCCCTGCCAAAAGAGGAGTACGATGTTGAACGCGCCTTTTTCCCGGATCAGATGATCGGCTTTATCCGTGAGACACAAGCGGCAGAATTGGGACGTATTGAGATCATGCTGGGGGATAAAACCGATGAAACCCTGCTCAAAGATCTCAACTTCTGGCTGAATTCCCAGGGCATGCTGCCGGTGCTGCGAAACGGGTTCAAATGCCATGGCCGGACCTTTCGGGTCTGTTTTTTCAAACCGGCCCATGGAATGAATCCGGTGCTTGCGTCGCAGTATGGTGCCAATCGGCTTTCGGTGACCCGTCAGTTGCGCTACAGTAGCAAAAACAGCAATGAACTGGATCTGGTGCTCTCTATCAACGGGCTGCCGGTGATCACGGCAGAGTTAAAAAATCCGATGACCGGTCAAACCGTGGAAAACGCGATCCGTCAGTATAAAAAAGACCGGGATCACCGGGAACTTCTGTTTGAGTTCAGGAGACGCGCCCTTGTCCATTTTGCGATGGATACGGAACTGGCCTATATGACAACCCGTCTGGCAGGCTCGGCAACGTTTTTCCTGCCGTTTAATCGGGGGGATGAGGGGGGCGCAGGCAATCCGCCAAATAGCGATGGGTATCGAACGTCGTACGTGTGGGAACAGTGACTGAATGAAGATATCAAGATGGGGCCAACAGAGCCAATATGACGAGGCCCTGACGATGGGGCCGGATCAAGCACATTTTTGCAACCCATTTTTAATAAACAGTTGATACTATATCAAACCAACGTGTTTGAAGCGAGGACTACTTGCACAACAAACGCAATTTTTCAGGAGAATGGATACCACAGACTTTCCCTGTAACTCTGTAAGGCTTGCATAGTGCAAAAAAATCGATTATTTTACAAATAATTATATTTCCCCCTATAATAATCAAAAAAATGGAGGCATACTTTGAAAGTTATTGGATTTAACGGCAGTGCCAGAAAAAAAGGAAATACAGCCTGTTCAGGCATAAAGTCGGTGCCGCTGTTGCTGCCGTCAGGCGATTCGAAGGCTGCCCACAATTCGACCGTGGGCTTTTGTTGTATGTTTTTTCAAAAGAAACATGAAGCATCTCTCCAGGAATAGTAAAAACAGCGGAGGACAGTATGGTCTTAAAAAGTCAGATGGGCGGTACTTTTGGATGGTGCGGCAGAATTTTGAAGGTTGACCTTTCCGATCTGCTTATCCAGGAACTGGAAACCCGGGATTACGCAGAACATTTTCTGGGAGGGAGGGGAATCGCGGCCCGGCTCTACTGGGACCTGGTACCAGCCTCCACAGGTGCCTTTGATCCCAAGAACCATTTGATTTTCATGACCGGCCCTATCGGTGCCACCGGTGCTCAGGGGGCTTCTCGTTTTATAGTAACCGCCAAATCTCCAATGACCCTGCCGGAAGGATACTGTTATGGGAATATGGGCGGTTTTTTCGGACCATATTTAAAACGGGCCGGGTTTGACGGCATAGTGGTTACCGGCAGGTCTGAAAAACCGGTCTATCTTTATATTAAAGACGGCAGCATCACATTTGAAAATGCTGCAGATATTTGGGGGAAAGGGGTCTACAGTGTCAGCAGGTTTATCAAATCGGCCCACGGCAGTTCCGCCCGGTTTGTGACTACAGGAGTGGCAGGTGAAAATCTCTGCCGTACTGCCAACATTATGACGGATAACGAAGGTAGTTCGACCGGAGGATTCGGTGCAGTCATGGGGTCGAAAAACCTGAAAGCAATTGTTGTTTCCGGTACAGGAAGCCCTGGTGTGGCAGATCCGGAATCGCTGAAAAAACTGAATCAATTGACCATTGATTTAAATCGGCGTGACCCTATGGGGTTACCTTTTCCGCCAGATCAGGTGAAACGCACCGGAAAGTCATCCTGTTATCAGTGCGGCGTTGACTGTTTTTACCGCACTCGTCTTAAGACCGCCTCTGGTGAAGAAATGGTCAGGAAATGCCAGTCCATGTTTGTCTATTTTCAATGGGTTGCCAGTCGGCCTGAAGAATCGGCTGAAACTGCTGTTAAAGCAAAAGGCTTTGGAAATATTCTGGCAGAGGGACTGCTTCGGGCCGGAGAACAACTGGGACCAGAAGCCAAAGCCTGCTTTGCTCCGGAGGTCGGCGGTGTTGGTGACGGGGCAACCTATTCTGCCAGGGAATACCTGATGAATGGCCTGCTCTATGCCTTTTCTCCAAGGCAGCCAATTGCAATGCTGCATGAAGTCAGCCGCCTGACCGGTCTATGGGGAATGCATAAAGCCGATCCAGACAGCTCTCCGGTCTCAAACGATGTTTTCAGGAAAGCTGCTGGGCGATTCTGGGGTCACGAAAAAGCCTGGGATCTCATGACCATTGATGGCAAAGCCCAGGCTGCTGTTACCATCATTGATCGGACCTGCACCAAGGACAGCCTGCTGCTGTGTGACTCTATCTGGCCGCTCATGGTTTCCTGGCACACACCCGACCGGGTGGGAGACCCTTCACTTGAAAGTCGTATTTTCACTTCTGTAACTGGCATCGAAATCGATGAAAAAGAACTCAACTTATATGGTGAGCGTATCTTTAACCTGGAACGTGCAATTATGATCAGAGAAGGAACGCGCCCATTGACAGATGATGATGTGGCTGAGTTCAATTATACGCAACCTGTACAGACGGTTTTCATGAACCCTGATGTTCTTGTCCCCGGTCCTGATGACAAGGTATTGAGCAGAAAAGGGTTGGTTCTGGACCGCAAAGATTTCCAAGAGATGAGAAAAGAATTTTACCAGCTCAGGGGGTGGAACCCGGAAACAGGTGTACAACTCGAATCAACGCTGGACAGACTGTCCCTGGCATCATTGCTCCCATCCCCAAAGTATTGATGCATCTCAGATATTATTGATTTCCCAATCAACAAAGAGGGTTTGTTACATTCATTCGCAGTTACAGCGTGTCCATTCGGCCGCAAGGCACGCAGCCTATTGTGTGACAATTATCTTGTCCGGTTGACGACAATTAACTTGTCCGGTTAATCATGGTAAAACCCCGACAGTGCTGCCGGATCTGATCAATTGACACCGCCTGCCGATTCAAATCGATATTACTTGAGGCGAGGGCTTCTTTCAGGACAAGGTCCGTTTTTCGGATGTAAGACCGCCCCTGGACTATCCCTGTGAGTTCTTGCTTTGGATAGCAGGGACCTCGACCACCCACCCTTTACAAGCTGTTATATTCTTGGTACCTATAAAATTTCCATCAATTTTGAAAAAAGGAAAACATCATATGGACAAACCCGCCCTTTATATGCTCAACACCTGGTATGATACACCGGATCAAGGACCCTTTTACTGCCCGGACTGCGGTATTGTAGCATGTCCACCGGCAAGGCCTTTATTGATGATTCCCTATCCATCTGCAACTGGCCCAAACATATAATGGGATACGGC
>JAIVHE010000291.1 GCA_020201255.1 Desulfobacteraceae bacterium | reverse complement strand
CAATGCTGTCAACGAAGTGGCTTTTCTCATCAGAAAAGTTCCTCTTTCATCCGCCCAGATGGGATTTCATCCCGGCATTCTGTTGCTGTTCGATCTGTTTGATGAATGCCTTGAGAAGGCGCAAGGCTTCTTTGCCGTCTGCATCCAGTACCGCGGCTTTCATCTGTAAAAATTCCTGTTCCGTCAGGTTCAATACCATGTTGATGCTCCGTTATCCTTTGTATGGTTTGCAGGGTTGTTTTTCATGAAAAATCCGATGTCTGTGAAGGGCCGTACCCGACCTCGAATACCGGCATTCAGCGTTTCTGGAGTGATTTTTCCACTTTCTTCATCAGCCGGTGGCGGATAAAATTCAGGGCGGCATTTTTGTCTTCATCCAGGGATATGGTAAGAACAGTTTGCACATCTTCAACCCCGAGATTGATTTGAACGGGTTTCAGGTTCATGGGTTTCCTCCTTTTGTTGTGTGAATACAAAATACAGGCAGGGCATCAGAAAAAGTGCCACCACCATTTCCATGAGCAGTCCGCCGATGGCGGCGATGGCCATGGGCTGCAGCATGTCGCCCCCGGCTTCCAGGGCCAGGGCCAGGGGAACCAGTCCGAACAGAATGGCGGTGGACACCATGACAATGGGCCGCAGCCGCATCTCGGCCGCCGTGAGAATCGCTTCTTTGACCGACAGCCCCCCGGTATCCTGCAAACCGCGCGCATAGGTGTTTTCTGTGCCATGGCCTGCCTGAGCTCTGACAAGGCCTCGCCCACACTGACACCGGCGGCATCCCCCCGGACAATCACCATTTTGACCTGGTCTTCCCGGACGATTTCCACGGGTCCTGTGGCCGGTTTGACGGCGGCTATATCCCCTAAGCGGACGAACTCGCCCTGTTCGGAGGGAATGAGCAGGTTTTCCAGATCCGTGCGGTTTTGGATGCGGGATTCCGGTACCATCACCCGGATGTCATAATCATTATCTTCTTCCCGCAGGCGGGTGGGAACGCTGCCGGTCACCAGCGTTCTCAAGGTGTCTGCCACTTCGGAAACAGAAACCCCCATTTCCGCAGCCCGGACCCGGTCCACCGTGACCTGCATCTCCGGCTTGGACAGGTCCATGGCTACATAGACATTGGTAAACTGGTTCAACTCTGTCATGGTCTGTGCGATACCGCCGGCCAGGTCGAACAACCGGGCCAGGTCATCTCCCTGCACCTTGACTTCGATATCAGCGTCCCCCATTTTGCGCATGCCCTTGACCTTGGCCTGGAAAACGCTCACCTTGGCGCCGGGGGCCGGCACCTGTGCCACCAAAGGCCGCAGCTGCCGGAGGAATTCAGCCGTGCTGATATCCCGGTCATCCCTGGGCAGCAACTGCAGGTTGAGCTCCCCTTCATTTGCAATCTCAAAGGTAACCGTTCCTACGGCCCGGCCTCCGGCCATGGCGAACAGGCTCTGGATGCGCGGGTCATCACCGATCCGGGCTTCGATTTCACGCAGGATCCGGTCGGTTTCCGCCACTGCCGCGCCGGTGGGCAGCTTGACCTTGACCATGATCCGCCCGTCGTCCATCTGGGGCAGAAATTCACTTCCCAAACGGGTGGCGGCATACCCGCCGGCCACCAGAATGGCCAGAAACAGAACGATGACGGCGTACCGAATCCGCAATGCCCATCCCAGCATCCGCCGGTAGGCTGAAGTGATACGGTCCATGAAGCGTTCAAACCGGCTTTTGGCCGTGTTTTTGGAGGCCCGGCCCAAAAACACGGCGGTCAGCATGGGGGTGATACTGATGGCCGTGATCAGGCTGATCAGTACAATCCCTGCAATGACCAGGATCAGTTCCCTGAACAGCAGGCTGACCAGTCCCGGAACCAGCAGAAACGGTACGAACAGGGCCAGAAAAGCCAGGGTCGCGGCCACCACCGCCGGTCCGATATCCGATGTGGCGGCAATCACCAGATCGTTGATGGGAGCTTCAGGATGCTCTTCCCGTCGTCGGGAGATGGCTTCAACCACCAAAATGGAGTTGTCCACCAGGACCCCGATGGCGATCACCAGTCCGCCCAGAGAAAAGATGTTGAGGGAAAACCCGGCC
>JAIVHE010000037.1 GCA_020201255.1 Desulfobacteraceae bacterium | reverse complement strand
CGGCCAAATACCTCCCGGAGCATCTCTTTTTCCTGCAATCCCCGGATCATCTGATTGGTTGCATCCCCGAGCATGCCGATTTCGTCATTGGATACTACTTTGACCTGGGTGTTGTAGTTCCCCTTTTTTACCTGTTCGATCGCTGTCAGTATTCTTCCCAGAGGGTCTGAAATTGACCGTGCGAAAAGCCTGTTTCCAAATCCTGAGGCCAGGAAGAAAAGGACAAAGACAACCACAGAAAAAATCAGAACTCCCAGCCCATATGCTTTGGCAGACACCGTATCATTTTCCACCTGCCAGTACAGAATAAACAAGGTCATGACAATGTTGGCTAAAGGGATCAGGCTTCCCACCCTGAAAAAGGCCCGGATTCTGCGGGAGATGGACAGCTGTTTTGTGCCATCTTCCAAGAACAGTTCTCCGTCCGGGAAAAAAAAGGGGATCAGATGTCTTCTGGTATGCGCTTCCATGTCGAAAAACACAATGGCAGCAGAAATAACGCCCACCATGGCGGACCGCAGGGAAAAAACAAGGGCCGTGCCAAAATCCATCCTGTCTGTAGCAACTGCGGCAAAAAAGACAGACAGAGGGATACATGTCCACAAAAAGATAAATACAGGCACCATGAAAAAGGGCAGATTGATACCAATGACATAAAATTGTTTGACAGACAGATGCTGCAGGTCTGTTTCAGTGGGATTCATGGCAATGGTATCGGAGAAATATTTTTGCAGTGAGCATGTTTCACCTCATGATATCTTTTTTAAGTAACTCGCCAGAGTTACTGTCAGGTTTGGTGCCGGGCATCGACCCGGCGGGTGCGCTTTCAAGTCAGTATCCAGTAATTGTATCATCGCGTGAAGATTGTAATTTTTTTTCAGGTACTTTTGCCATGAATCGGATGCAGATCCAGGCCAGGAACAGGTAAAAAAAACCCAAGCCCCACATACAGAGCCACTCATCCATTACATGTTCGAAAGAAGCACCCATCTGGGCCATTCTCAGTCCGCCGGAAATTCCCCAGGTGCTGGGCAACAGCATGGAAATGGCCCTTATCCAGTGCGGCATGGCTTCCACGGGCCATGAAAACCCGGAGATAAGAACGGCAACCATCGAGCTCCAGACAATCATGATGATTGCTGATTCCCTGGTTTTGAAAAAGGTTGCCAGAAATTGTCCCATCAGGACCACGGACAGCAGGAACGGAATCAGGAAAACAAACATGTCAAGGACTCGAACCCGCAAAGGAAAATCCCAGATCTGGTACACGACCGCGTAAAAGAAATAGATGTGGATCAGGTACAGAGCCATACAGGCAATTGTTTGGCCCAGGATTCTGACCAGAGGACCTCCCTGCAGCAGAATCACAGCCTTTTTTTCCTGGAGCTGTTCCCGGCGCGTTCCGGAAACCATGCCGATGCCGATCAGCATGGTCTGCTGGAGGAGCAGGAGCATCACCGCCGGGACAATATAAGTTGCGTAGCCCATGTAAGGGTTAAACAGGGACCTGCTTTCCAGATTGAGCGGAGACCGGTCTATCATGGCTTTTTCATGGGACCATCCCCGGGCCTTGAAACGGCTGACTTCTATCCCGGCCGACAGGGTCCGGGCCGTCATGACAATTCCGGTCATGGCCTGTCTGTAGACCAGGAAATAAGTAGCATCCACATAGGCGGACACATGGGTTTTCCGGCCCTGCAGCACCTCTTTCTCAAATCCGTCCGGTATGACCAGTATGCCGCTGGATTTCCGGGACTCAATTTTTCGGCGGGCCTGTTCCATGTCCGGTTCCCGGGAAACAACCCGTATCAATTCCGATGCATCGGTCATTCTCGCCAGCTGCCGGCTCAGGGGGGAATTGTCATGGTCAACAATCGTCAGCGGCACCTGTTTCAACACCTCTCTGGAATAGGGCAGCGGGTATATGAAGGAATAGAATACGACGGCGCCGACCATGACGATCAATACCCCAGGGTCCCTGAATATGGCGTTCAGTTCAGTGAAGATATTGTAAAACAGGTGTCTGATCATGTTTTTCCCCAGTAACGCCTGTCGATCATGTGATGTTTGAACAAAGGAATCAGACAAAAGCCCGCGCCAATGAATCCAAGCATGATCAACAGATCCGGTACAGAAACAGATACCGGGGCCTGGCGCAGGGTCTGTTCCTGGAACAGGTGCAGGTAATGGGTCAGGGGGAGCAGGCTGCTCCAGGCTTTGCCCAGGGCCGGCATCCCCGCCAGCGGAAAGGTGATACCCACAAACGCAAACGCGGTGCCCGAAAGAAAAGAGGACGCACTCAGCGCCATGCGAAGGCTGGGAAAAACAAACACCAGGATCAGCGCGTATGCCATGTAGGCCAGGATCAGGAACAGGGTGCCGGCCATCAGGCTGGCACCGGATCCCCGCAGCGGAACCCCGAACCCCGGAAACATGATTGCCAGCATGACCAGCCCCACCATGCTGAAACACAAAAAGTAGACGGCCAGCTTGCCCGTGATCGCCCACCAGACACTGCCCCCGGCGGTCTTGAGCCATTCTTCTGTGGTCCGGTTTTTGAATTCACTTCCCAGGGCCATCACGGTGACCATCAGGACAAAAATCTGCAAAAAGGCGGGGCAAAGGGCCGCCGAAAGAAAGTACATATAGTTGAGCTGGGGGTTGAACAGGACATGTCGATCGATTCCTACCGGTTCTAACAGGCCCATTGCCTTTTCCTGCATGGTGCCGCTCTGCATCCGGGAACGGATATTCAGTCCAACGGATATGGTAGAGACAACGGCTTGAAGGCTGTTTGAAACAATGCTTCCCGGAAGCAGCATCTGGGTATTGGTGAAGTTAGTGACCTCCCCGCCCTTTCCTTCCAGGATATCTTTTTCCAGGTCTTTCGGAATGTGCAGCCAGGCATAGATGGCACCCGCCAGCATCAGGTTCTTTGCTTCGACAGGATCCGCAACTTGAAACGCCACCCGGATAACCGGGGATGCGTCTGCGGCCCTGATCAGGGAGCGGGACAACTTCGAGTGATCCAGATCCACCACCGCGACCGGAAGTTCATGGGGATACTGCCGGGAAAACAGGCCCCAGATCAGGAGAAACGAAAGCAAAGGAAACACGAATATTGCCAGGGGATATCGGGCGTGCTGCCTGATACGAGAGATTTCCCGTGCAAACACGGCCAAAAATCCGGTTCGTCCCTTATTCCCGGGCATCGGGAAGGTCCTTTCGGGAAACCAGGACGCTCATGCCCGGCCGCAGCCCTTTGATGCTGTCCAGCGGCCTGGCCCTGATTTCGAACGTCTTGAGATCGAATCCACCGGATGCACTGGTGGATCTCCAGGTGGCATACTCACCCAGCGGGGCAATATAGCTGATCTCCACTTGAAACGTTCTGTCGCCCAGGGCGGGGATTGACACGGGAAACACCCGGCCCATTTCCATTCCTGCCAGGAGGTCTTCTCTGATATTGAAGGTGACCCAGATATCATCCAGGTCCAGGATGGTTACCACGGGGTAGCCGGCATTGACCACCTCCCCGGGATTTGCCAGCAGGTGGATCACTTCCCCGCTCAGGGGCGTCTTCAACCTGGTTTCATCCAGATAGGTTTCCACTTCGGTCACTGCGCCCCGGGCCTGGTCAACCAGAGCTGACGCTGCGTCTCGGTCTTCCTGCCTGGTTCCTTCCAAAGCCATGTCATATTGGGAACGGGCCGCAGCAGAGGCGGCTTCAGCTGATTTCCATCTGGCTTCGGCCTCATCCCGCCGCTGCCCCGGAACAATGCCGTCCGCGTAGAGTCTATTGATACGCCGGTACGTTTTTTCAGCCAGTCCCGCGGCTTCCCGGGCCTGTATCCACAGATTCATGGCCGCATCCACTTCCTGGCTCCTGGCCCCGGCATCTGCTTTGTCCTTCCGGGCGGAAGCGGCTTCCCGGGCCGAAGAAACCTGGCGGAGCCGGGCCGTGATTTCCGGGCTGTCAAGCCGCAGAAGGCTGGTTCCCTTTTCAACGGTTTCGCCTTCTTTCACAAACACCTCAGCAACCCGCCCGGCGATTTTGACAGCCAGGTTGACCTGGGTAGCATCGACTTCACCTTGAATGAATTGAACTTCCGGTTCCTGCAGGTACACGGTCAGGCCCCAGACGATACCGATTAAGACGAGAAGACCGATCAGCGGTTCCAATATTGTCCGCATGCGTTTCAATGTTCTACCTCCATCATGTTTCCTGCCAGATATTGAGGAAATTCTGTCCCTCGTCCACACGCCTCCAGAAGCCGGGCCAATGCAACGTCAAAATGATACGCAGCCAGCAGTCTTTCCACCCGGATCTCTGACAAGGAGAGCTGTGCGTCTACCACATCCAGTGATGTGGCCAGGCCTTCTTCAAAAGAACGACTCCTGGCGCGGATATTTTCTTTGGCAAGCGCAACGGAAGACTGAAGGGAATCATATTGTTCACTGGCGTTCATCATTTCCTGGTAGCGGGAAGACACCAGGGTTTCCAGGTCTCTGGCAATTTTGCGCTCCATCAACGCCGCTTGGTTCTCCTTGCTCCGGGCAGCCGCAACCTTGTTGGTTCTGGCTCCCCCGTCAAAAAGGGTGAAATTGACCCCGGCACCAATGGACCAGGCCGGGTCCAATACTGTCAAATCTTTTTCATAGAGTTCCCGGGTACCGAAAAGATATACGGTTGGGTAGCGTTCAGATTTGGCCGCCTTCAGGTTTTCCCCGGCCCTGTCCCTGACAGCCGCGATCCGGTCTATTGCCGGATGATGGCTCCGGGCCTGCCTGATAAACGAGGCTTCCTGTTCAACAGACTGCAGGAGGAACAGGGGAGAGACGGGGCTCACAGGGTTTTCCACTGCCAGAATGCCGGCAAGCGCTATCTTTGTTAGATCCAGGTCCCGCAGCGATGCCTTGACCTCCCTTTCTGCCTGGGACTGGGCGACCCGGGCATGAAGCACTTCAGTACTGGCAATAAATCCTTCCTCCTGCAGCCGCCGGGCCTGAAACACATGCCGGTCCAAGGCATCCAAAACCTCTTTGCGGATCCGGCACACTTGGTCGGCCAGCCTGACGGCATAATAGTATTTGACCAGTTCCGATATCAGGGAGTCTTTGGTCAGGTCCAGTTTTGCTGCTGATTCGCGGATCCCGGCATCCGCTGCCTTCTGGGCCGCCGAAATCCTGCCCCCGGTGTACACCGGCCAGGTGACGTTCAGTTGTGACTTGAAAAAGGTTTCTTCCTGAACCGTCTCTTGAAACGCGGGGACCGCTGCCGGAGGAACCGCCGGGTGTAACGCCAGAATCACGTCCCTGACAGGATTCAGATCCAGATCAATGGATTCATTGATCCGAACAAACTGGCCCCTGAGTGTCACCTCGGGAAAATTCAATCCCCGGGTCGCTTTGGCCTCGTATTCTTTTTGTTCAACCTCGGAAGCAGCGCTTAAAACAGCCTCATTCCGGGAGATCATTATCTCCAGGGCCCGGGTGAAGGTCACGGCTTCCCCGGAAAATGCCGGGATGCATAACTGATCAAGAAGAAGAAACCCCATGACCATGAAAACCAGTATGGCTTTTCGTGCAGTTAAAATGCCCCCTCCGGAAGGATGGCCTTGTTTTCTATCTATCATTGAAACTATATTCTCCAAATGATTAAAAAAAATAACTATAGGTATTTTCTTCGATATTTCAACTGTATTCCCTCCCGGAACCGGATTTTTGTTTTTTTCTGCCTCAAAAAATTCATGCAGTGGATAATTCATGTTGGGAAGGTCCAAACTATTAATAAGGGTTCGGATTATTCACGGCGGTAAGTCGTCTCGTGCATCTGGTTTTCTGAGCAACTCCATGCCTATTGCTTCCGAAAGGTTGAATAAAAGGTCTGTCCACAAAAATCCGTGCTGACGTGTAACAAACCCGCTGCTTCTGCAAGGGTCCTGTACTAACAGCTGTCGCGTGTTTGCGTTGGCCATGGCCGACCGTAGGCTGCCTCGAATACAATTCCATTGACAATATACTTCAATGGCACGGCAAAGAGCGGCTTGTCGGATGCGGGAAGAGCCGCAATATCAACATCCCAAACATGAAGACATCCTCCAGCCTTCAGCACCCTGAATGCCTCTGAGAGAGCTGCTTTCAGATCGGCTTCTTCATCGAAGTACATGAGCTTTGTTTTCCTGTGAATACCTGAATCAGCCTGTTTTCAATAGTCTTGAGCACGTCATCATCACTGTCGATAATCCCGATGTCCGTATTTATCTGAAATGCTATTGTCACCCCATATTCAGGATAATGCCGCAGGCTTGATACATATCCCGGAATCCAGCCGGCATGCCCGTAAACAGGACCGAAGGGGCCGCTGGAGTAA
>JAIVHE010000290.1 GCA_020201255.1 Desulfobacteraceae bacterium | reverse complement strand
GTGATCCAGTTGGCCGCCTTGCGGGGTTGATGGTAATTTTGCACGGATTTTTCAAAAAAATCGGACAATTCGCGTTCCTGACTCATGACTAGTGCTTCGTCTCGCTTGAGGCCATAGGATGCAATGAAACGTTCCACTTTTTGGATAGGCATTTCAGGAAGTTGTGCTTTTTTTTCGACAAGCCAGGCATCATCAATGACAATCCTCGCTACTGCGGGATCAGGCACACAGGGTCCGGAAAACTTGGCCCGCATGGGAGAGGTCACCTGTTTTTCATGATCCCACAACCGAGTATGCAGCACAACAGGTTCGTTTTTTTCCAGACACCCGGCCTGCCGTTTGATTTCATATGCAATGGCATCTCCCACATGCTGAATGGAGTTCATGTTCTTGACCTCCACCTTGGTATTCAAAACGCAGGTTCCCTCAGGACGGATGGAGATATTGGCATCCACCCGCATACTTCCCTTTTCCAGGCTGCATTCGGAAGCCCCGGTATAGCGTATCTGGGTACGCAAGACTTTCAGGAACTCCATGGCCTCTTCGGGGCTTCTCATATCCGGTTCCGTAACGATCTCAATCAGAGGAGCCCCCGCCCTGTTAAAATCTACAAGGCTGATGGGAGTCCTGCCTTCTGTTTCATGAAGCAGTTTAGCGACATCTTCTTCCAGATGAATATGGTGAATGCCCAGCCGTCGGGGTTTTTGGCTGCCGGAAAAAATATCGAGATATCCGTTTCTCGCCAGAGGCTTGTGGTGTTGGGAAAGCTGAAAGCCTTTGGGAAGATCGGGATAATAATATACTTTCTGGTCAAAAGCACTTTCAGGCTGAACAGTACAACTAAGCCCCAAACAGGTTATCACAGCCTTTTCCAGGACCTCATGGCTCAGCTGCGGCAAGGCACCGGGGAGCCACAGGCAGACAGGACAAATATTAACATTAGGGGCATCACCCGGTCTGTTGGGACAATCACAGAACAGCTTGGTAGGTGTATTTAACTCCACATGGATTTCAAGACCGATAACGGCTTCATATTTCATTTTGCCGGACCTCCTTTTTGTTTTTTCTCCAGTGATACACCAAGCGATAGCAGCCCGGGATCGCTCAGGGGAGGGCCGGTAATCTGTAAACCAAAATCCGTATTTCCAGAAAGTGCGATACCCGGAAGTTGAAGTGCGGGAAGCCCTGTTACACTTGCCGGAGCCGTAAAGGAGAACGACTCATACATATCGGAAGAAGCCATCCAGTCCACATGGGTGAAAGCCTGCATGGTTTCATCCAGCAAACGTCCCCGAATGCGACAAGCGTTTTCAAAAGCGGCATAATTTTCAAACTGAAAATAGGCCCCCTGAAAAAAATAGGATTTGATCAGGGTACCAAAGGATTCACCCCGGGATTTCAGATACATTTCATTCCAGTTTCCGGCATTTGAAGCCCTGTGACCATAACGCACGCCGTCATACTTGCCTGCGCTGGAAGAAGCCTCGACAGCGCCGATAACATTGTGTACCGAGGCAAAAAGAGCGGTGTCCATCATCTTGATATTCACAATTTGAAATCCGGCTTTTTTCATACCCCTCCTCCACGCCGATGACCCCGGATGGTTCCTTTAAGAACTGTTTATCATCAAAATCCGGCAGTTTGTCACAAGTCATGGAAAAGTCCTGGTCGTCCATGACACAAATGGCTGTTATTACAGATTTGATTTCTGAAATCTTCCGAGCCAAAATCCCCCAGCACTCCATCGAGGGAATAAGTCCGATAAGTCCCCGCCGGGAGACAATGCCGCAGCTGGGTTTAAACCCCGAAATACCTGAACGGGCGGCAGCCACACGGGCCTCCCCCATGTTGTCGGTAATCAATGCCCCATCGGCATGATTTTCCGTGATAGCCCGATTTGTCGTATCGCCAACAAGTCCAAAACCCAGTTCACTCATTTGGGTACTGCCCGCAATTCTTGCTCCGGCCAGCCTTAACAGCCGGACCACTGTGGCATCCTCGAGGGCAATATATTTTTCAAGGGCTTTGGAACCTGCAGTTGCGGGCCACCCCTGACAGGACATGTTCGGTTGAATGGCCACCCTTAGGCAGTCTTTCCCGTCTTCTTCGACAGATGCCGCACTAAATAGAAAAATATTTGAATTCATTCGATAATCTCTTATTCCAAAATGCTTGCTACCTTAAAGTAGCCACCTTTGACGGCCGGTGCGTTTTTAAACAGTTCTTTTTTTTCAGCCAGTTGGTTTCTAAGTGCTTCTGTTCCTTTCCTGGTGCGGTTTTTCAGGGTAATAACGGAATAAATAGGTTCCCGGTCCCCGGCATGGGCAGTTATAAGATTGGCCAACTCAGCAGCAGTATGAACAGCTTGGGTAATTGTCTCTCTTTCGCTTTCATCCACAGCAATGCGAGATACCCAGGAAAGGGTATCCACCAGATCGGCATGAGGCTCCATTCCCGGCACAGATTGAACCGCTGCTCCCCCTACAAGCCCAAGTTCGGACAACTGATGCCGGGAAACATCAGACGGAGCATTTGTCAGGGGACAGAAAGCGCTTCGGTTTTTTGGAAATGCAATGACCTCCCGAATGGAAGGTGCACCCAGAATAATGGAAACC
>JAIVHE010000289.1:2330-3293 GCA_020201255.1 Desulfobacteraceae bacterium | reverse complement strand
ATCTTTGGCCACAGAATCACCCGTATCAAAATGAATGGATGCAATGGTTCCGCCGACCGGCGCTGGCAGGGCATTTTCCATTTTCATGGCCTCAATGACCACAACGGTTTCTCCTTCATCCACCGTATCCCCCACCTGTTTCTCAAATTTGATCACCATACCGGGCATGGGGGCTTTTACCGCAGTGCCCTGTGCAGCATCCGGGGCCGGGGCCGACGCTTTTTTGGACCCGGGTTCGGCATCTACCGGTGCTTCAGGCGCGGCAGGGGCCGGGGCAGTTTTGGCAGAAGATGCCCCGGCAGCGGAAGCCCGGGTGCCCTGGTCTGCATCCGCCGGTATGCCGGCGGCCGGTCCCACATGGGTGATCACCTGTGATCCGCCCTCTTCTTCCACACCCACCTCAAAGCAGTCTCCCTCCACAAACACCTTGAAAATCCGGGTGTTTTCACCTTTTTCAAAACTGGGTTTTTCCACCAGTTCCCCGGCTTTGGCTTTTTTGATCAATGCATCCTGTTTTTTTACATCTTCCAGGGTGATGGGTTTGATGGCATCAGGCACCTGCTCTCTGCCATATTTCTGCTTGAGAAATTTTTTACCGGTCACCGGGAAAAGGGCATACAGCAAAAGGTCTTCCTCATCCACAGCCAGATCCCCTATCTCAGCAAGGGCTTTTTCCAGCTCAGGCTCCAGCACCTGGGCCGGACGGCAGGTAATGGGTTCTTCTCCCCTGGCATAGCCTTTCAATGCTTTTTTCTGGACATCCGGGTCAATAGGCACCGAGGTTTTGCCGTACAGCCCGTAACACAGATCTTTCACCTGGCCGGATACCATTTTGTAGCGCTCTTCTTTGGTATCAAACAGCACATTGTTCACGGTCTGGGTGCCCACGATCTGGCTGGTGGGGGTCACCAAAGGCACCTGACCCAGTTCTTTTCTCACCCTGGGCAGTTCTTTGTACACCTG
>JAIVHE010000289.1:0-2225 GCA_020201255.1 Desulfobacteraceae bacterium | reverse complement strand
TCCTTGATCACCGGCACCACGGTTTCAAAATTTCTGTAGTCATTGAGAGCGTCAAATGTCCGAAAAATCTCCAGGCCGTTGTCCACGGTCTTTTTCACAAACAGCTTTGCCACGTCATCGGCATAATTTCTGTATCCCACCAGATTCTGGCCCCGCAGCAGCATGGAAAACGGGGTCTTTTTAAAATACCGTTTCAAGGTGCGCAGCCGCTGCCAGGGATCTTCTCCCAAAAACCGGTGCATGGTATCAAAGGTGGCCCCGCCCCAAACTTCCACGGCCCAGAAACCGATCTCATCCATGCGCTCTGCCACGGGAATCATGTCTTCTGTTCTGCCTCTTGTGGCAAACAAAGACTGGTGTCCGTCCCGCAGGGATATATCCTCCACCTGCAACGGATTTTCAACCTTTGGTCTGTCCTTGTCATAATTCATCTGTGTCATTGTAACCTGGGTGTGTTCTGTCATCGCTATTTCTCCCGATAAAATTGTTGTCATCTAAACATGCGCAGCTGCATCATGGTATTGGCCTGCATCAGAGACTGGCGCCCGGTCATGCCCCAGATATTGGGGGCAGGTCCGGGTAAAACTGTGACTACAGACCCTTCAGAATCCACATTTTCTGCTTGTTCCGCCATGTGCCGGGCATATGCTTCTTCACCGGTTTTTATATGGGCATACACCCCGGCCATGGCAGCAGCCCGTTTTTTGTTATCCATGTATCCTCCCTTTTTTATACCGGAATGTTCCCGTGTTTTTTGGCGGGCCGCATCTCCCGTTTGGTGGCCAGGGCTTCCAACGCATCAATGAGCCGGGGCCGGGTTTCAGACGGCTATCTCCCTGGCATGAATGATATTGGCGGCCCCTTCGGCTCCCATGACCGCAATTTCAGCGCTGGGCCAGGCAAAGGCCATGTCCGCGCCCAGGTGTTTGGAACACATGGCCAGATAAGACCCCCCGTAATCCTTGCGGGTGATCAACAGCAGTTTGGGCACCGTGGCTTCGGAATAGCACCACAGCAGTTTGGCCCCATGGCGGATGATACCCCCCCATTCCTGGTTGGAACCGGGCAGATATCCGGGCACATCCGCAATGGTGAGCATGGGGATATTAAAGGCATCACAGAACCGGATGAACCGGGTGGCTTTGTCCGAAGCATTGATATCCAGGCACCCGGCCAGGTGGTTGGGCTGATTGGCGATAATGCCGATGGGCCGGCCGTTGAGCCGGGCAAAGCAGACCACCAGGTTCTTGGCATAATACTGGTGAGGTTCAAAAAACTGTCCGTCATCCACAATGGATTTTATCACGTTTTTCATGTCATAGGACCGGTTGGGACTGTCCGGAATCACGTTGTCCAGGGCCGGATCCATGCGGTCAGGGGCATCTGTGGGTGGAATAAACGGGGGATCCTCCATGTTGTTGGCAGGCAGATAGGACAACAGGGTTTTGATCTGAAGGATGCAGTCTTCATCCGATTCACAGGCAAAATGGGCCACACCGGATTTTTCATTGTGGGCCATGGCGCCGCCTAAATCTTCAGAGGAGATTTCCTCTCCGGTCACCGCTTTGATCACATTGGGACCGGTAATAAACATGTACGCACTTTTTTTGACCATGAAAACATAATCAGTCATGGCAGGAGAATACACAGCCCCGCCGGCAGTGGGTCCCATGATGGCTGAAATCTGGGGAATAACTCCTGAACAGGCAGAGTTTCTGAAAAAGATCTCCCCGTATCCGGACAGGGCATCGATGCCCTCCTGAATCCTGGCTCCGCCTGAATCATTTATGCCGATGACCGGAGCACCGGATTTTAGGGCCATGTCCATGATCTTGCATATTTTTTTGGCCTGCATTTCCCCTAACGAACCTGCCCGGGCCGTAAAATCCTGGGCATAGGCAAACATGACCCTGCCGTCCACTTTTCCATGGCCGGTAATGACACCATCCGCCGGTATCTGCACCTTTTCCATGCCGAAATTGGTACACCGATGGGTGACAAACATATCCAGTTCCCTGAAACTGCCCTTATCAAACAAACAGTCAAGGCGTTCTCTGGCATTGAGCCGTCCCTGTTCCTGCCGCTTGGCCAATGCTGCGTCACCACCCATTTTCAACACTTCCTGCTCTTTTTGCTTTAGAATCTGGATATTGTCTGCTGTGGCTCCCATAATTAAAATCCTTCCATGTTCCTTGTTTATAAAGTGGTTACTGTTTATAAAGTGG
>JAIVHE010000036.1:5830-10375 GCA_020201255.1 Desulfobacteraceae bacterium | reverse complement strand
AACAATATATAGGTATCATTTTGATACCCTACCATGGAATCCAGGGTGTTGACCATTTTATAGGCAACGGCCCCGGGAACCCCCAGAACCAGTGCCCAGAAAAGCGGGGATAAAAACCCGTCCACAAAATTTTCCGCCACCGTTTCAACCGTGGCACGGGTCACACCCGCACCATCCAGGGTTTGGGTTTCTCTGCCCACAATCATGGACACCTTTTGCCTGGCTGTTTGCACATCTTTCGCCTCCAGGGGCCGGGCAACGGCCAGGGCCGCATCTTTCAAACTTTTGACCGAAAAACAATAAAACAGCAGCACCATCTGGATACCCAGACCGAAAAACGGATGTATGCGCCCGGCTGCCCAAACCAGGACCAGGGCCAGAAAATAGGTGGTGCTGATCAGAAAAACGGCAAAAAACACCCCGGCCGCAAACGGCTTGCAAAAAAGTTTTCTGAAAAACCCTTCCAAAAATGCAATGGCCCTGCCCATATACACCACAGGATGGGGCAGCCGGCCGGGATCACCCAGGACAAAATCCAGGATAAATGCTCCGGGAAGGATATACCAGGCTGCCTCAATCATGGGCCAGGGCTCTTTGGATACTGGATGCCAGTTTCATATTGGTATCCCGATCCTTGAGGGAAAAACGCACAAACCTGTGGGAAAGACCTTCAAAATTGGAACAATCCCGGATCAGCAGCCGGTCCTGTCCCACCTTTCGGCACACGTGTTCAGCAGTATGATACAACAGTTCCGCCAGAATAAAACAGGTATGGCCCTGTACCGGCACCATACCTTGCACCTGGGCAATGGCATCCAGAAACAGGTGCTTTTGTGCGGCAATATAGGCCCGGGTTTTTTCATAAAAAGGCGCGATCTGATCCGGATGATCAAAAATATCCTGGATCACAATCTGGGCCAGGGAATTGACACTCCAGGGCTGGTAATAGGCCATCACCCGGTCGATCATTGGCTTTGCACCGCTTAAAAACCCGGTGCGCAGCCCGGGAATGGTAAAAATTTTGGACATGGAGGACAGCACCAGCAGGTTGGAAAATGCGGTGTCATGGATAAGGGAAATCTCGCCGGCTCTGTCCACAAAAGGAAGATAGGATTCATCCACCACAAAACACACATGGGGATTTTGTTTCACAAGGGTTGTAATGAACTCTTTTTCCACCAAAACGCCGGTGGGGTTGTTGGGGTTGCAGATAAAAACGATATCTGCTTTGGCCGCCTTCTGTGACACCGCATCCAGGTCGGGCAAAAAACCGTCTTCCGCCCTGGCAATCCAGTGGACAGGAACAATGTGGTTCATGCGGCAGGCATCGGCGTAATCAGAATAGGTGGGTCCCAGGATCAGCACGTTTGCAGCATGCAGGGCCCTGGGAATGGTATAGATAAACCAGGTGGTGCCATTGCCGGCGATAACACCGGCCGGATCGATGTCATGGTACCGGGCAAAGGCATTTGTCATGGACCGTGCATCCGGCTCGGGAAGGCAATGAATGGCCGACAGGTTCTCCAGTAACACATTTTTGATACGTTCCGGCGGGCCCAGGGGGTTAAGGTTGGCGCTCATGTCGATGATGTCATGTACAGAGCACCCCAGTTCCTGCGCCAACCCTGTTTTGTTGCCGCCATGGCCGATAATCATGATACAATCCTTCTTTTACACATCTTCTTTTACACAATAGCGGCACCGCAGGCGAGAAACAAAACAGCTTCCAGTATTTCTGTCATGGCCCCCAGCATATCCCCTGTGATACAGTTCATTTTTTTTTTATAAAACCATAACATTCCAAAACAGGTAACCGCAAATACCAGATTCAGAACCAGGCCGTTATAGCCCAAAAACAGGGATAAACACAAGGGAATCAGGCAATAGACAAAATCTTTTTTGCCCAAAGGGGAGGCAAACAGGTCCAGTCCGGTGCCGGTGTCTTTTCGGCCATAGTGCAGAAAACGGATGCCGAAAATCATGGATGCCCTGGCATAGGCCGGTACCAGAAGCAGGATCAGCAGGGTTTGGAAGGTATCGAAACTGGTTTTCACCGCATACATGCCGGCCAGTTTTACGGCCAGCACACAAACCACGGCCACAAGTCCCATCATGCCGGTGCGGCTGTCCTTCATGATTTCCAGGGCCTTTTCTCTGGATCTGTGGCTGAAAATCCCGTCCGCCGTATCTCCCAGGCCATCCAGGTGAAACGCCCCTGTCAATATCACCAGACAGAGCAGGTCCATAAGCGCTGCCACGGGCAAAGGCCACAGCCTGGAAGCCACAAGATCCACCAGTACCAACAGGCTGCCCAGGATCAATCCCACCACCGGAAAAAAACGGATCATACCCATGGGAGAATAGGGAACATTACGGCCGGCCGGCAGAATCGTTATAAACAGAATACAGGACCGCAGGTCTTTGAAAAAACCGTTTGCGCCGGAAGGGGTCATGTCTGCCCTTTCACGGTCAAAAAAAATTTTCCCCTGGCTTCCTGTCGGGATGTAATACAACCTTTTGCCGTTAGATCGGCCAGCAGTCTGTCTACTTCTTGTTTGTGCAACCCCAGGACAGCAGCCAGATCTTCTCTGGTGCAGGGCCTGCGGTGTATGGTTTCCAAAATTGCTGCCTCCGGATCCTGTGTCTGCCGTTTTTTGGTCCCGGTGCCGGCCCGGGCAATGATCTCCACATTATGTTCATCCAGGATGTGAATCACCCGTTCCAGCTCCTGTGGAGTAGCCGGCCTGAGAGTGGAAACCGTACCCGGCCGATCCAGGGTGTTGAGCTGTACCCTGTGGGGCTGTATCTTTTGGATGGCGGTCTTGAGCAATGCCAATTCTTTTGGGGTGTCATTTATTCCGGGCAGTACAAATATTTCCAGCCAGACATCACCGGAAAACTGCTTTCTAAAATCAGCAATACCCTCAATCATATCTGCCGGCTGAATACTGGTACAGGGCCGGTTGATGCGGTAAAATGTCTCTGGCGATACCGCATCCACAGATGGCACCACCAGATCGGCCAGGGCAAGTTCCGCCCGTACGCCAGGATCACCCATCAAGGTGGCATTGGTGAGTACCGCCACCTGTATTCCGGGTTTTTTTTTTGTAATATGGGCAATCACCTGTCCAAGACCTATATTCAGCGTGGGTTCTCCTGATCCGGAAAAGGTGATATAATCCGGGTCATCATTATAGGCCCAGTAATGGTCGAGTTCCCTGCACACATCCTCACAGGAAACATATTGTCTGCGCTCGTTGGTCAGGACGGTTGTTTCGCCGCATTCACAGTACACACAGTTCATGCTGCATATTTTGTGGGTGACCAGATCCACCCCCAAAGAAATCCCCAGTCGCCGGGACAGAACCGGGCCGAATAAATGTCGGTATTGCATGGTCTATCCTCCTGGTTTGATTTGCACGGGAATGCCGGCCACGGTGAGCACCACCCTGTCAGCTGCTTTTGCCATTTGCTGATTCACCAGTCCGGCCATATCCCGGAACCGGCGGGCCAGACTGTTTTCCGGCACGATCCCATATCCCACTTCGTTGGTGACCAGAAACACCGGACAAAGAGTCTGCCAAAGGGCCAGGGTGGTATGATCCAACCATTTTTGAATTACGGCTTCATCCATTTTTTCCATCAGCATATTTGCGGTCCACAGAGTCAGGCAGTCCACCAGGATCACATCTGCCGTGTGCCCATGTGCTGCAATTTTTTCATGGATATCCACCGGTTCCTCAATGGTCTGCCAGTCTGGTCCGCGTTCTGCCTGATGGGATTGCACCCGTTTTTCCATTTCCGAATCCTCTGGCACGGATGTGGCCAGAAAAATCTTTCGGCTGCCGGGAACGGCATTGGCCGTATCGAGGGCATACCGGCTTTTGCCGCTTCTGCAGCCGCCGATGACAAGGGTTATGGGGGGGGTATCTGCCACGGTTTGCTTCCTTTTATTTTGCCTCTGGTTACATCGGGCTAAGATACCGTATCCACAAGCCAAGATGCAACCCTAAAAAAAACGAACTGGATTTTTGCCATAAGCATGTCGGGTTTTCGACGGTTTTGTACAGCAGTCAGTCACGAACCCCGCCTCTGGTGGTGTCCTGTGCCCGGCCCGAGACCCTGCGGGGGCCTTGTTTGCAAAAGGACAAGTAAGTGCGGCAACCCGTCCTCTGGTTGAAAACCATCCCGGCATATCGTACCATGCCCCCTCCGGTTCTGACGGTCCGTTCACAGGACACCACCAGAGGCTCCCCATAGAGTGCACCCTATTTTAGTAAATATCGAGAGATGCGAACATTTGGGGTTTACAATCTATATTGTTTCCTGTAGAGAATGAAAACCCATTCATTGCATGATGCTTTATGGTGTGAAGGAGGCAGGTGTGATCGACAGAAATACTATCAATGTGCTGGGCCTGAAACCCGTGACCCGTAACATGTGTTACGAATTTTATGTGAAGATCAACTCTGAGCTGGAAACAGCCGATGCCATAAAAGAATCGGTTTCCTGGTGGCAGGACAACAAATATAAGCTCAATGAACT
>JAIVHE010000036.1:0-5791 GCA_020201255.1 Desulfobacteraceae bacterium | reverse complement strand
TTTTTTCATGCCAAATACCCTTCCATGGGAATATCCTCTGTTGTGCAAACACATTTTATGCCATAATATATAAAATGTTAAGCGGCTTTTATATCGAATATCTGGATAAAATCATAGCAAAAAGTGCCGATTGCCAGATACACAAACCACGGGAACTGCATTTATGAAATCCCTTGAAGAAATTTCTCTGCTGTATGAAATCAGTGAAGCGTTGAACCAGCACATGGACATGAAGAAATCGTTGTTCAAAGTGCTGGCCGTGTTATCGGAATCCATGAATCTTGTACGGGGCATTATTTTCCTGACCAACCGGGAAAACGGGGAGATTCGCATTGAAATCGCCCATGGAATTTCAGAAGAAACCACCCGGCAGATAACATACCTTCCCGGTGAAGGTATTATCGGCAAGGTGGTGGAATCAGGCAAACCCGCTGTGGTGCCCCGCATCAGCGAAGAACCCTTGTTTCTGGACAAGACCCATTCCAGAAAACGTACCCGGGGACAGGAATATTCATATATCTGTGTACCCATCAAAAAAGAAAACCAGGTGGTGGGCGCCATCAGTGCGGACAGGCCCTTTGAAGGAAAACATTCTTTGCAGCAGGGAGAAAAGCTCTTGTCTGTGGTGGCGGCCATGCTGGCCCACCATGTTATCAATATCGAAACCGTGCGCATGGAAAAAGAGCACCTTAAAACAGAAAACCTGCGGCTCAAGTCGGAATTGGAAAACCGGTACAGTTTTTCCAATATCATCGGCAACTCCAATAAAATGCGCGAAGTGCTCCAGATGATATCCCAGGTATCATTTTCCTCAGCAACCGTATTGATAAGAGGAGAAAGCGGCACCGGCAAGGAACTGGTGGCCAATGCCATCCATTATAATTCTGAGCGGCACCATAAGCCGTTCATCAAAATCAATTGTGCCGCTATTCCCGAAAATCTCATTGAAAGTGAGCTGTTCGGCCATGAAAAAGGCGCTTTTACCGGTGCGGTTCATCTGAAAAAAGGAAAGTTTGAAATAGCAGATCAGGGCACCGTTTTTTTGGATGAAATCGGCAACATGGCCCCGGGTGCCCAGGTCAAGCTGCTGCGGGTACTCCAGGAAAAAGAGTTTGAGCGGGTGGGAGGGTACAAACCCATCAAGGCGGATGTGCGCATCGTTGCCGCCACCAATGCCAATCTGGAGGAAATGGTCCAGCAGGGCAGGTTCAGGGATGATCTGTATTTCCGGCTCAATGTATTTCCCATTTATATTCCCAGCCTGCGCATGCGCAAAACCGATATCATTCTTCTGGCGGATCATTTTCTGGAAAAATACCGCAGGGAACATGGCAAGGATATCAAACGGATCACCACCCCGGCCATTGACATGATGATGGAATACCACTGGCCCGGTAATGTCCGGGAATTGGAAAATTGCATTGAACGGGCCGTGATTCTCTGTAACGAAGGGGCCATCCACTCCTACCACCTGCCGGCCACCCTCCAGACCGGGACCGACTCCAAAACCCTGCCCCTTTCTTTGGAAACCGCTGTGGAAGGTCTGGAAAAGGAAATCCTCATGGATGCGTTGAAAAACACCAGGGGCAATATCAAAAAAGCGGCCCTGCTTATCCAGATCACCGTACGCAAATTTTCCTACAAAGCTGCCAGGTACAAGATAAACTACAAAGATTTCCGATAAAGGGGGATGTCATGAAACACACAAAACAAGGAGGCGGTAACGTGAAAATGGAACAATACATCCGGGCCATCGCCGGCCTGTTCATCCTGTTATCTTTGGGCCTTGGTCACTGGGTTTCCCCTTACTGGTATCTGTTCACCGCTTTTGTAGGACTCAATCTGTTCCAGTCTGCTTTCACAGGACTTTGCCCCATGGAAAACATTTTGGAAAAGGTATTCAAGGTACAGAAAGGCTGAGTTTCGGGATTACAGCTTTTTGAGAAGGGTTTTCCGGTCTATTTTGAGAATTTTCAATGCCTTTGTCTTGTTGCCACAGGTGTGTGCAACCACATCTCTGACGTATTTTCTGGTCATTTCATCAAGGCTCAGGGTGAGATTTTTCTCCCGGCAAAGAGTGTTTTTCATGGCGTTTGGAAATACGGCGCTGTGCAGATACGCTTTCTCATTCATGATCAGGCTTCTGTGTATGAGGTTTTCAAGCTCTCTTACATTTCCGGGCCAGGCATGGTTTTGTAATGCCGCAATGGCGTTTTCCGTAAGGGCCGGCTCTTTTTTCTCCAGCTGCTTTGCAAATTTAACGATAAAATGTTTTGCCAGAAGCAGCATATCATTGCCCCGGTCCCGCAGGGGAGGAATTTCAATGTTGATAACGTTTATACGGAAAAACAAATCCTGGCGGAACAATCCTTTTTCAACCAGATCCTCCAGTTTTTGATTGGTGGCTGCGATGATCCTGACATCCATTTTTTTGTGCCTGGTTTCTCCCACCCTTGTAAACTCTTTTTCCTGAAGTACCCTGAGAAGCTTTCCCTGGAGTTCAAACGGCAGCTCACTGATTTCATCCAGAAAAAGGCTTCCATTTTCAGATGCTTCAAAAAATCCCCTGGTATCCTTTGTCGCCCCTGTAAAAGAGCCCTTTACATGGCCGAACAATTCACTCTCAAAAAGGGAGGGCGGAACACCCGGGCAGTTGAAAGGGATAAAGGGATAACCTGACCGGGTTTTATGGTTGTAGTGGATGGCCCGGGCCACCAGTTCCTTTCCTGTCCCGCTTTCTCCATGTATCAATACGGTGGCGTCATTTTCACAGGCTTTTTGCATCGTTGAAAACAGCGCTTTCATTTTTCTGGATTGTCCGATAAGACCGAACCGATGCCAGTTATCAGGATACAACACAGCAGGATCAATATTCCGTTCTTTGTATTTTTTGATACATTTTTCCACCGTATCCATCAGCTCTTTGTCTGTAAAAGGCTTGGTGAGATACTCATCCGCCCCCTGTTTGACGGCTGAAACAGCCCCTTTTATGGACCCGTATCCCGTGAGCATGATAATGCTCAGGTCCTGGAAATGATCCCTTGCATATTTTATCATATCCAGTCCCGTCAACGCAGGCATCTTATAATCGGTGATCAGCAGGTCAATGTGCCGGTGTGAAAGAACCGCAGCCGCATCTGTTACACTATGGGCAACAAAAACACGATACCCGGATGAGGTAAGGTTTCGTTGTATCACTTCACAGGTAATCTTATTGTCATCCACAACAAGGATACTGGCTTTTGTTTTTGTGTCGGGCATCACTCTTTCTCCACTGGCAAAGAGACCTCAAACACACTGCCTTTTTGCAGCTCGCTGCTGACCCTTATATCCCCATCATGATTTTTGATGATGCCATACACCACAGAAAGCCCTAAACCGGTGCCCTCGTTTACATCTTTTGTCGTAAAAAACGGCATAAACGCGCTGCTGATATGTTCACTTGATATACCGATACCGGTGTCTTCAACGGAAAAAACAGCGTTGTCGGCAACCTGCTTTACGGTAAATATGATTTTTCCGCCATTTTCCATGGCCTGAATCGCATTGATGGTCAGGTTGGTCACCACCTGTTTGATCTGGTTGGGATCCGCCATGATAAACACCTTTTTTTCAAACTGCTTTTCAATGGCAATTCCTTTTTTGGCACACTGTGCCGCCAAAAACGTGAGGCTGTTTTCAATCTCCTGGTTCAGGCATATTTTTTCTTTGCGCAGAGGCGCGTTCCGGGAAAATTCCATCAGTTTTTTTATAATTTCCCGGGAATATATCGCACACTCCTGGATACGGTCCAGGTCTTTTTTTGCCTGTTTGGGCAGATCCGGCAACTTCAAAGACAGCTGGGCCAGTCCCAGAATGTTGCCCAGCGGCTCATTGAGTTCATGGGCCACACCGGCGGCCAGCCGGCCGATGGTGGCCAGCCGGTCTGTATGAACCAACTGATTTTGAATCATTTTTCTGGCCTGGTCATCTTTTTGTTTTTTCAAATAGAAACTGATGATATTGGCAATCCCCTTGAGCAGGTTTTTTTCTTCCACCAGAAAAGGATCAGATTTTTGGGGTACAATATCCGGATCATAATACACATCAATGGTTCCTGCGGCCTGGTCATCAATAAAAATGGTTTCCCTCTGTCGGATGCTGGATGCAAAAAAATTGGCAGACAGATACTGATCTCCCCTGACAGTGATACAGGCACAGCATTTGTCTGTAAACTGCCATCCACCGGGAATGATGTGAACAATTTTTTGGAGTGCGGCAAGCGTATCTCTTTCCAGGACCACGCATTGTGCCACCTGGTACAGGCAATTGAGTTCTTTTATTCTTTCTTTTTCATTCTGCCGTGCCTGCTGGTATTGATCATAAAATGCCTGCAGTTTTTTGTTTTCTTTTTCAAGCGCGGCAATCTGTTTGTTCATTTGTACTCTTCACAACACGTCACAGGCATTCCCTGTATTTTCAACCGGCATGTGTCTGCATTCTCACAATTGCCGCAGATCTCTTTTGGGGATGAAACCGCCTTGGCAAAAGGCGGTTCGGCAATGGTGCCGATCCGATGTGAGCACAACCCTTCCGGATCAGCGCATGAAAACTCTTCACAGAATATAACGGGCCGGGTGCTGTTTGTTTTATAATAGCAGTTCATGGTGTTCTTGCAATTGATACAAAGATCAGATGACGAATTTTTTACCAGCATGGTATCTCCTTTTGGGTTTTTGTTCCGGATTATCACCACAGAACAGCAAAGCAAAAGATATACCAGAAAAAGCCTTGTCAACAAAGATACGGTTATCACAGCCGGTTATAGTCTTTCGTGGGATACCTCCCTGTCGGATGAATATGGAAAATTTCCAGGGTTATGGAAAATTTCTTGTTCTCCGCACCGGATGTTTTCCACCAAAATACCTGCTCTAAGATTTCAATGACCCCCCGGGTTCCTGGTTGATGCGGTACCCATCATTTTCCGACAGTTTGTTGGAGGGATCCCCTTCTGAAACCATTTGGTCCAACAGCGTTTTTTCTTTTTCCAGGGGCAGACGTCCGGTCATGGTGGCCAGGACCACCTGCTTTCCGGCCTGGTTGGTAAATTCTGCCCGGGCCTCGGCCCTGCCGTTTTCCTGAATACTGGTCAGGGTAACCCGGCACTGGATGGTATCCCCGAAATAAACCGGGCATAAAAAATGAAAGTTCATGCCCGTGGCCAGCCACCCTACCTGGCCGCCGAATTCACAGATCATGCCTCCCACCAGAAGCCCGTGGCAGATCAAATCCGAAAATCCTTTGGTTTTGGTCCAGCGGCGGTCATAGTGCACCGGATTATAATCTCTGGTCAGATCACCAAAGTCCCGGGTTTCCTTTTCTGAAAACTGCCGGGTGAAACAAAATGTATCACCCGGCTGTAATCCCTGAATCGTTTTTTTTCGAAGCGGATTTGCCATGGACACCTGCCTTTTTTACCGCGTGGTTCGGGCCAGGGATACACCTCGCAGATTACAACATAACTTTCAACGTAACATACCACACTATATTGATATACCTTCTCGATTTGGCAGCACCATATCCAAAGCATGGAAAATAGTAAAGATTTTTTTGCCTTAGGAGAGCATGCCCGGCCGGTTAGGGCGTTTTTTTGAGGGCAGCGATCAAATCGCGGGCTGTGGCCAGCGCGTCCCCCGGCAGCATGATGGTTTTGGGATTGTCATACAAGGTGTTTTCCACCCCGGAGTAGCCGGGTTTTGCATCAAAATTGCACACAATTACCGTTTCTGCCTCATGGGCCTTGAGTATGGGC
>JAIVHE010000596.1 GCA_020201255.1 Desulfobacteraceae bacterium | reverse complement strand
TTGCATCTCTTCTGCCGTCAAATGCAGTCCAACTCTTTTTTTTCCCATGTGATATGGTTCCTTCTGTCTGCAATTTTTGAATACACTGAATAACACTCATGCCCTGGCGGGCACAACAAATCATGAAATCTTTTAGCTGTTAGCTGATGGCTGACGGCTTTCATATAAAGAATCCCGGAAATGATGAGAAAGCGTATTATGAAACGCCCAGTTACACTGCTGCTTCATTGAGACGTTGATCATAAGTCCAAAGCACAAGATTGCCTATGTTCGCCTCGGCATCCGGATGTTTTTCTCGCTTCCCCCGAGCGCAGCCAAACGTTTACTGCTCTCCAGGCTGATCAAGGCTTCAAGCCCTTTACGAACAAGAGCGGTTTTTTCTTTTATTCCGGTAAGCCTGGATGCCTTCTCAACAAGTTCATCTTCGATATGTAATGTTGTTCTCATAGTTGCTCCCTGATATATGTCTAAATGATCCATATCAACATGCATCATTTATATGAATCATGCAAGGAATTCTAAGGGTAAGTTTCAAATGACGATGTTGTGGTGTTGCCGATTTGTGCAACCAGTGGTTGCACTCGGTGGTCGTCGCAATAAAGCAGATAAAACTCCCGCATGTAGAAGACATTCCGTCTGGAAAACGCAATAATTTTTTGGACTTGCTCGGTAACTTGCTCGGTAACTTGCTCGGTAGCTTGGGGGGCAGCTTGGGGGGTAGCTTGCCGGGTAAATTGCTCGCGGAAGCCGGTCACGAGATCACCTCCCAGTGGCCTTCCTTTCTCCCGCCGACCCGGCGCAGAAATCCGTTTTTTTGCAGATTCTGAATGTTCCGCTGCACCGATCGTTCGGTAATGCCAATCAAAACAGCCAGCTCCGGGATGGTAACCGAAGGCTTTTCCCGGCAGACATTCAGGATCATTCCCGACGCTTTCCCGACACTTTCCTGACGCTTTCCCGACGTTGTAAAGCAGATCGATTGCTTTCGACAAAAACTATATTGCGATATAAAAGGTTTTATACAGATTTCCCGATGGTACAATTGAGTAACCTATGGACTGGATTAGGTGGCACATCTAATCCAACCTATGTTGTTCAAACTAACCATACTTTGGTAGAAAGATGTATTTTGCTTTCGTCTGATCCAGGTGATTTGTATTTAGATCCAACTTGCGGCTCTGGAACTACAGTTTATGTCGCCGAACCGTTATCCCTATTACATGCTGGCTAACAGCAAAGAGGGGCAGGAAAAAGAAGCGGAACTGACCCGCATGCCTCCATCCGAAGCCCCGGTCTTTGGCAATATCCGTCAGGGTTTTGTCTATGAGCGGGTGCCCCATATCACCCTGAAGTCTATTGCCAACAACGCTGAAATTGACGTGATATGGGATCAGTTCCAGGAGAAGCTGGAACCGCTGCGGGAGCAGCTCAACACGGCACTCAAGCAAAAGTGGCAGGAATGGGAAATCCCCCGGGAGGCAGAAAAAGACTGGCCGGCCAGGGCCGTCACCCTGCATAAAAAATGGTGGGACCTGCGCATCGCCCGACAAAAAGAGATCGATACCTCTATTGCTGCCAAAGCGGATTTTGAATACCTTTACGACAAGCCCTATGAGGACAGAAAAAAGGTGCGGGTGGCCGGTCCCTTTACTGTGGAATCCCTTTCTACCCATCGGGTGCTGGGGGTGGATGCAGACGATGAACTGATTGATCCGCTCAAAACAGTACAAGAAGAAGAGAACCAGGATTTTGCCCGGGTGATCCTGGACAACCTCAAGACCGCCGGTGTCCAGCAGGCCCGCAAGGACGACAGAATCATTTTTTCTTCGATGATTCCCTGGCCGGGCAGGTACATCTGTGCGGAAGGCCGTTACCTGGAAGGTTCGGAGGGGCAGGGCACCGAGCGGCGGGCCGCCATCTTTATCGGCCCTGAATTCGGAACAGTTTCCCGGCCCGATCTGGTGGCTTCGGCCCGTGAGGCCGGGGATGGCGGGTTTGATGTGCTCATTACCTGCGCCTTCAATTATGATGCCCATACGTCGGATTTTGATGAACTCGGCCGCATTCCAGTGCTCAAGGCCCGGATGAACGCGGACCTGCACATGGCCGATGATTTAAAAAACACGGGCAAGGGCAATCTGTTTGTCATTTTCGGGGAGCCGGATATCGATATTCTGGAAACCAGGAATAATCAGATACAGGTGAAAATCAACGGCGTGGATGTATTTCATCCCAATACCGGTGAGGTCAAAAGCGACAATGCCGACGGCATTGCCTGCTGGTTCATTGACACGGATTACAACGAGGAAAGCTTTTTTGTGCGCCATGCCTATTTTCTCGGGGCCAATGATCCGTACAAGGCATTGAAAACCACCCTTAAGGCGGAAATCAACAAAAAGGCCTGGGACAGCCTGAACAGCGAT
>JAIVHE010000035.1 GCA_020201255.1 Desulfobacteraceae bacterium | reverse complement strand
GACACGGCATTGAAAAAATGGCGCCTTGAGACTCTGCCCCTGATTCCGGAATCCTTTGAATACAAGCCTATTAAAAAAAGTTATAAGCAGTTTAAAATCATAAAAACGCTGTTAATCAAGCAAAGCTTTGAACGAATTATCATTGCAACCGATGCCGGCAGGGAAGGAGAGGTCATTGCCCGGACCATCCTGATGAAAGCCGGGTTCATGGAGAAAAACAGGATCCTGAGATTCTGGACCAGCCAGGCCCTGGTGCCGGAGGTGGTAAGACAGACCATGGAAAATCTAAGGCCAATGACTGATTATGACCGGCTCTGGCGGGCTGGATATTACAGGCAGATTTCTGACTGGCTCATCGGCATGAATTGCACCCGGGTGCTCACTGTCCGGTTAAAGGATTTATTTTCCACGGGCCGGGTCCAGACAGCGGTATTGGCTCTGCTCGCGGACCGGAAAAAAGAGAGGGAGCAGTTTACTGCCGAACCCTATTGGATCCTTAAAATTACTTTTTCAAATGACAAGGGAAAATGGGACGGTACCTGGTTCAGGGGAAAGGATACCCGCCTGACAAAGGAAGCTGATGCACAGGCTCTCTATAAGCAACTGATTCGGGAAAAAGAACCGAGAGAAGTCCTGTCCGTAAAAAAAGAAAAAAAAACAGAACTGCCCCCCTTCCTCTTCTCCCTGACCGATCTCCAGCAGGAGGCCAATCAACGATTCGGCTTTTCCGCAAAAAAAACCCTGAACCTGGCCCAGGCATTGTACCAGGACAAGAAGTGCCTATCATATCCAAGAACCGATTCCAGGGTTTTGGGCACCCAAAATCTTGAAATGGTGCAAAAGATACTCGTAAAACTGGAAGACACTTATCCTCATCTCATTAAAGGCATTGATCCTGCACTGGTCTCTTTGTCAAACAAAAAAGTGTTCAACGATGCAAAACTGACAGACCACCATGCGCTGATTCCTTTTAAACCAGTTCCTCCCGGGGCAAGCGCAGATGAAAAAAAATTGTTCGACCTGGTGGTCAGACGGTTTACCGCAGCCTTTCATCCGCCTTGTCGTTTTGAGAACACCCTGGTTGTAACCGGCTTCGCAAATGAAACCTTCCAGACCCGGGGAAAAGTCATTCTGGAAAAGGGCTGGCAGCAGGTCTATGAAATAAGAGCCAGAGATAACGAAACAGCAGAACATTTGCCGCCCCTGACACCCGGTGATAAGGCCTTTGCCGAAAATATAGACCTCAAAGAAAAAAAGACCATCCCTCCTCCCGACTATACAGATTCCCTGCTGTTAAAGGATATGACAAACCCGGGCCGGTATGTTTCAGAAGAGGAGGTGAAAAAACTTTTCCGGGGAGATATCGGCATCGGCACCCAGTCCACCCGTGCCCAGATCATTGAAACCTTGATCACAAGAAACTATGTGGTCCGATCTGGTAAAAAATTGATGGCAACGGAAAAAGGAGTTTACCTTGTGGATCTTCTCAGAAAATGCCCTGTCTCTTCCGTGCTCACATCCCCTGATGAGACCGCCCGGTGGGAGATGAGCCTGAACAGCATTGCTTTGGGGGAGCAGGGTAACAACCAGTTCCTGACCGGGATTAAAACTTTTGTGGCCCGCGCCGTAGATGAGCTCAAGTCCGCCCACTTTGATATAAAAGCGTTTAAGGCCGAAACCATTGTTGTCGGCAAGTGTCCGGACTGCGGCAATGAGATCCAGGAAACCCAGAAGGCGTATACCTGCTGCAATAAAGGGTGTCAATTTGTCATATGGAAGAAGATGGCAGGTAAAACCATCTCTTCCAAAATGGCGGCCAATCTTCTGACATTCCGCAAATCAGGCCCTTTTAAGGGATTCTATTCAAAAAAGAAAAAGCAGTTTTCAGCCTTTCTGGTTATCAAGCAGGAAAATGACCGATTCCAGGTTGCATTTGATTTTAACCGACCTATTACCGGGAAGGATGTCAAGCCGAATTCGGTTCAAAGACCAGGCTCAGGTCCAGGATCCAACACAAAATCAAAAATATCAGCAGACATCTCAGCCCTGGCCTGTCCTGTCTGCGGGGGAAATATCATTGAGGGCAAAAAAGGTGTGGGATGCGCCAATTGGCGGCCTGAACAGGGTAACTGCAGGTTTGTGATCTGGAAGGAAATCTTTGGAAAAAAATTGACCATAAAAAACATGGAAGCCCTTCTGGCAGGAAAAATCACAAGATCTTACATTCTCAAAGACAAGGACGGAAACAAATTCAAAGCGAAATTGAAAATGATAAAAGATCCGGAAATTTTCATCGAGATTCTGCCCATGGAAGGAAATCCGGGATCACGGTTCAAGGTGTCCTGTTCCAGATAATTGATCATCGGAAATCTACGAAAGGACACAACCTTACAGAAGTTCCATAACCGGCTTCTTTTGAATAATCCCACCAGGGAAACACCAGGATATCAAACCGCTTGAGCAGCCCCACCACACACAAAAAAGCCGCCGTTCCCACCACCACCCACACCAGTGCCCGCTGTTCTTTTCTCGACCTAACCGACACCACCACCAGCCAGAAAAATCCCAGATACGTGGCCAGCATGATCAGTCCCTGCACCGCCAGGGCCGGATGGGGAGACATGGCAGTCGACCAGACCCCCAGGGCCACCACCGGCCCGATCAGCCACCAGATGTAAAGTCCCGGAGCCAACCCATCCCGAACACGAACCCCGGCGCCCGTGTCCGGATTTCGGCTGCTGTGTGCCTTTGCCTGTGTTTTTGTCTGTGCCTGCACCTGCGGTTGATCCGGAGTCTGTTGGCTATCCCGGTGACCGCTTTTTTTCCTGCGCGTTTCCCTCTGCAGTCCTTTCATCACCACCATGATCGCCCCCAGCACCACCATGATCTGGATCACAGTCTGAGCCCAGGCATGCACGGCGCCCCGCATCAACGGACTCACCGCCACCACCACACACACAATCAGAAATGCCGGATTATTTTTCATGATCAGAGGTTTCGAAAAAGGATATTTTTCCCGCAGGCAGGCGATTTTTCCTTGACCAGCCATTTATTGCCTGGCCCCCGAAACACACCTTCCACCCTGCCACCAAAACACCGCCCAGCAGCACGCCGATGCCATTGCTCAATGCATCGTTCACATTGTATGTCCGGTAGGGCAGCAGATAATGGATGCCTTCCATGCCGACAGCCAGGATCATGCAGGTGGTCAGAACAAGCCATACCGGGTGATGCGGGTACGCCCGGCACCACAGCAGCACCAGCGGCACAAATATCAGGCCGTGCAGCAGATGATCCAGCTGGAAACAGATCACGGTGACTTTATCAAGGGAGACGGGAAAACCGGTCAGCGGAACCAGGGCCGCCAGAAACAGGCCGGCCAGATACAATATCAGCAGTTTTTTAAATGTCAAACAGTTCCACCTATCACAGTTGTACAACATAAATTCGAACCCCCTGGATTTATCCATGGGGAGGTTCAGTGCATAGACATAGAAGATATATATCTTTCGGACCACTACAGGACAAACCGGTTCAAGGTAATTTTGATCAATTTGGGTTTTCTACTACTGCAACCGTACCTTGTTTTTAACAACTGATCAGAACCAATATTTTTTGATCTTTGAAAACTTGCTAATAAATCAAATAATTACAGCTACAGGAAGAATGGTTGGGTAAAACAACAAATCACGTGTAACTTGCTGTTTTATCAATTCTTTTATATTTTGCTGCATAGTACCCTGCCGCACAGGCAGCTTAGAAACTGGTCAAATCATGTGCAATCATCCGCATAGAGTTCACTGCCGCACAGGCAGCTTAGAAATTTAACGACTGTGGATGCCCGTAGGATTGCATAGTACCCTGCCGCACAGGCAGCTTAGAAATGATGCCGGCCACCATGACGCAGCCTGGATGGGTTCACTGCCGCACAGGTTGAATTTTCCTGACCCGCCAAAACCAGCATTGTTTATCAAATAGTCCACGTCAATACTTGCACTTTTTACCTTGTCATACACTTCCTGTGCAGCTTCAATCCGGGACAGGTCTTTCACTATTACCGACACATCAACGGAGTGTTTGTCTTCCAACTCTTTCTTGATATCGGTAAGCCTGTCTTCGCGTCGAGCAACCAGGATCAGATCCCCGCCATGTTCTGCATGGATATATGCAAGATCCTTCCCGATGCCACTTGAAGCCCCGGTTATCAGTGCAACTTTTCTCATAGCCTCATTACCTTCAACGAATCATTTCGAAAGGTTTGATGTGTCTGTATTCCTGCCATGTCAGCACCCGTTTGTGCTCCGGATATTCTTTTTGTGATCATGTCAATATCTGCAATTGGTCAATAATGATTGAAACCATGATTTATCTCGGATGAATCTTAGTAACGCTACCGCCAAGTTTCTTAATATAATTAATCACCTTCGTCTGATCTCCAATATCAACGCCACCTGCACAACTGAAATTCGGCCCCCAAAATTCAAAATGGGTGCCGTCATCAAAAACCAAAAACACTTGATTCTGGGGATCTTTTTGATTGCATCCTACCACAACGGATGAAATCGTTTTTCCCACAATGGCTTTAACTCCATCTTTCACAGGCTATCTCCTTTTCAACAGGCGGTTGGTGACCAAAATATCTGACAGATTATTAACAACCGTACTTTCATTATCTTTCTCAGAATCACAATTTTTTCTTAACTTTTCTTCAGCCCATCCTCCTATACCTGACATAGGCCATTAACAATCCTCTCTGGTCGAGGCTGTGTTTCTGACCAAAACCGGAATGTAGATAATTTGTATACAACAAGGAGTCTCAATCCTCTCAAATCGAGGCGGTTCTCCCCACCTGAATTAATGGCATACTATCTATGAAGGGCAATGTCAATATAGGGGAAAACCCTTATGCATAATACCCAGTAGTACCTGTAAACCGGTGTACCTGGGCATCGGCAGCCAGCAGCAGATCACCCAGGAAATCCAGGGTGCCATCAGGCAAATCCACAGCCTGGTCTGGAATAGCATCTGGTTCATAGATCCAGAACCCGATGTCATCAATGACGTGCCTGTCCAGGTAATGAAAGAAAACCTCCACCTGGTCCAGAATATCATAGGTAATCAAATCCTGATCCAAGGAGCATAAGGTGTCGGATATACCCTTATCTATCAACGCCAGACCGGCTTTCCGGTAGGTCATTGATGAGTTGGATAGTTCCCGATGGCCTATGTGAATGCGACCAACCCGGATTAGGAAACGGTTCAGTTTGTATAAATCTGGTGTGGTTGAATGTTTCAAGCTGCGCGCCCTGCGCTGTGTCTTACTTTATGGTCAGACTGAATAATTTTGCTTCTGTCCAGCTATTGCAGAGTGTGTGTTCAATGTCAAGTTTTGGGATGGTAGTCTGGAATTTTCGGGCATCAGGTATGATCAAGACTAGGATAATCATACTTGAGCAGGAAAACTCTGTAACGACGTTAAGCAGTCGCGCGGATTTTTCCATCCGCTGGTTATGCCTTTATTCTTTTTTGCATCTCAAGCAATTCATCTTTTTTCTTTTCCAAAGATGAAAGCTTTCTTTTAAGGCTATTTATTTCTGTGTTGATTTTCTTCAACTTAAATTTGACTGCCTGTTCCTCAATCGCTTTATCCCCATGTAATTCTTTGGCTAATGCCTTCACTTCTTTCCTGAGCACTCTGAAATATGGGTTCCCATGGGCATAGTTCTGACGGTACGATTTTATGGGAATTTGGATACAATAGCTCACATCCTATCTCATTTCCGTTTTCATCGTCGATTGGTTTGAAAAACTCAATTTCGATTCCGAGTCTATCTTCCAAATAATCTTCAAGTATCGGTAAATCACCCCAGGAATATAGGGTTATGGAAATAAAATCTTCTTTTTGAACTGCAATTACTGGCTTTTTTGTCTTTGAATCAATCATAAACAGGTTCCTCTGTTTTCATATAAAATCATTATAAGCCTTGGCACACACAGAACTGGAGACGAAGCAGTACGGGTGATAAATCTTTGGGGCAGCAAAAGGCCGCAAATTTGCTTGTGCCGTGGGTTTGATTGATTTTTTGTGCGCTGTGAAAATTCATTTATACAAATCACAATCGATATTTCACTCCAGCTTTGAGTACTTCTGTTTCAGATTTAAGCTCAGCCTTCATTCTTTTAAGAGAATGGTCACAGCTATCGTGTCCTGATAAAAATATTTTTTCTGGTTTGGCTTTATTTAAAGCTGAAATTGTGCTGCTCAGGTCTTCATCTGTTATTTTCTGCCATACAGGTTTTCCTGTTCCCAGAATGGTTTGGAATTGAATTCCCGCTCGGTTTCCTCTGCCTGCAGTAACTGGAAAGTGAAGTCCACCGCCTATTGTGTAAATATCTTTATCTGCAACACTCCTCACCATCTGAATTATTAACTCTATTGTAGGATGACCGCATCCTGTAAAGATTACCAATCCTTTATCTTTGATATTTGCAAACAACGCCTGTTCTTCTGTTAAACCCAAGAAAAAGAGGCTTCGAGCGAGTGGGCCAGTTGTGGCGATTCCCGCGGTTAATAAACGTGGTTTATCAATTAACTCGCACTTGAATCCTTCTGCTTCAGCTTTTGCTGGAAGAAAACATGGTTTACCACTTGGTTTACCAATCGTTTTTGGCAAAGTCACACGCTTTAAGCGACTTGCCTGCATGCCTCCCATGTGGTCAGGGTGAAGGTGAGAGATAACCAGTGAATCTACTTGATCCAAATTGAATCCCAATTTTGTAGCATTTTGCGCCAAAGCAGGACGTTCTGGCCCAAAACCGACATCAAATAATAATGAGCCGAGATCAGAACGAAAAAAATAAGAAACACCCGCGTCTCCCAAATAACCATCTTTAGTTTTTTCCTCTACCAAGACGGTTAAATCCAGATACTCAAGTTCCGGCAAATCTATCGGTTCAGATCTATCCAGACGTTCTTTGTTTAGCTCTGAGGCGTAATTGCAATTATTTTTAAATTTCTGATTTTTTACTGATAAAAAAGGAATCAAAACAGGAGACCCCAACCCTAAAACTGGCCACCAAAATGGGGATATTCGAAATAGCATTTAAACCTCCTTTTTTTTTTCGTCCATCTTGTAAATTTGAAGGTTACCGGGCCACAGAATGCAAAAATTATGGGATTCAATGGTTTCAATTTTGGCAGATTTGCAGTTTTCTGCGACTCACTAACTGGCCTTTTCGGCTTCCGATCTGTATGTCTCTACGGCGCTTTGACATGCTACCTGAATTTCATTTTCACATCCTCTT
>JAIVHE010000344.1 GCA_020201255.1 Desulfobacteraceae bacterium | reverse complement strand
TGGAAACGATCCTGCCCCAGTTCTGTTCCGCACAGGGAAACAGCCATTCGAGCGTTTCTTTAGGGAAATCTTGAAACAGATTTTTAAAATTAGGGTCGTGGGGTATCATTTGTTACTCCTGCAAGTTCCTTGCCCTTGCCGTGTATCCGGATGGATTTCAGGGTGTCGGCCAGGTCGTTTGAATCTGTCAGAACAGCCCCGCCATCTCCGTAACATCCCAGGGGTTTGGCAGGAAAAAAAGAGGTGCAGCCGGCATGGGCAAGGCTGCCGGCCATTCTGCCTTTATATTCAGCCCCGAATGACTGGGCTGCATCTTCTATCACCACCAGGTTGTGGTTGGATGCGGTTTTGTTAATCCGGTCATAGTCGCAGGGAAGACCGAACAGGTCTACCGGGATAATGGCCTTGGGGGTGAGTTTTCCTGCCTGGACAACCTGGTGAATGGCGGTTTCCAGTTTTTCCGGAAAGATGTTGAAGGTGGCGGCATCGATATCCACAAACACCGGGGTGGCCCCCAGCAAAGAGATCACTTCTGCAGTGGTTTAGGAATATTTCTCCTGTATAATTTCGGAAATTGCCTTTGTTTCCCTTGTATTTCTTCCAGTCGTTTTAATGACCAGCCCAAGCCCCATATCCGTATCGATCAAAACAATCTCGACATTGCCGTTGGATCTGATGCGTTTTATGAATTTTCTTTCTGATGGGTTGAAAGGCAGGGAATTGACAATGCGAACCACATATGGCGACTGAACAATCTTTTTAGAAAATTGCAGCAATATGTCTTTCCCATGATCATCCCTCAGTGAAATCTGCTTTTCATGGGCTGAGAGAGGGCATGTAATAAGCTCAATTTTTTTGCGGCTTTCCAACCACTGCTCAATGGCCGCAGTTTGAAAATGCGCTGGTGTTGATACACAATAAACTGTGGCGGTCTCCTTGTTATCACCTTGGATTTCCAGCAAATGGTCACAATTTTTCCAAAAAGCATCCGAGGCAAAGCCTATTCCAAGGGTTGTGTAAAGATAAGCTGCCGCAAGGCCGTAACACGGAAAACTTTTACCATTTTTCAAGATTGCAAAACAATTTTCAATATAGCGTTTTTCTTCTTCTGAATCATCATCGATGAACGGGTACCTTGCCAGACCCCGCAGTAAAATGCCAAGCGTCCGTTGCTCATTGCAGAAATTATTCAATGTGTATTCAGGATACAGCGGTATCTGATCAAAGGAATCTTCAAAACGAACCCTGTTGAAACCATAAGGTCTGCCGCTTTTGAATGTTTCAATAAATTTGATGACCCTTTCAAAGCCTTTTGTCTTGTCCTTGGCAAGGGGTTCAATGGAAAGTTCGTTGAATACCATGTCACTCATTACTGCACCAGATTCAGCAACTGATTGTTCCATTCATCGAGAAAATCTTCAGGATACTCACTCAGTTCTCCATGTCTATCGACTTCGATCGGGACAATGTCTGTGTATTGCTCATCATTTGTGGTTATCTTGGTGAAATAGTGGAAACCGACATCCATCTGATCAACAAGTCCTTCTTTAACCGCGACCCGGATCCCATTGATGATGTGATCACTGTGTGTCTCAATAAACAACTGGACTCCGCATGAGGCTGCAAGTGCCATCAATTTGCCTAGTTCCGCCTGTCCTTTTGGATGAACATGCGCTTCAGGATTTTCAACTATGACCACACTGTTCCGTTCAGATGCCAGGAGAGAAACAACAATAGATAAAACATAAGATATCCCGAAGCCAACGTTGCCGGGTCTGAAAAATGCGGTTCTGCCGGTACCCAGTTCAAACTGGTAATTCAGGAGCATTTTATCCACACCGGGCAGTTCGGAGATTTTCAACTTGACCCCGGGTGAAATTTCATCGAGCCACGCATTCACCTGGTTCATAAGGGTCAACTCTTTTGTACCTGGATGTTTCATTTTTTTATTTATCTTGTGGCGATTACCATGAACATGCAGGTAATGCACGGCATATTCCCCTTTTACCCCAAGATTTCGAGCTGTCAGATAGGCCTGGGAGGCATCGTACATATCCATCGGCCCGATACGTTCCGCTGAAAGGTATTGAAACCGTTTCAGAAAATCAGGCTCGGACGTGCGCATGGATATTTCTTCGGCCTTGAGGCGGTCCGATGATGCCGCATATTCGAAAGACCATTCCCACAAGGTATTGTCATCGAGCAGAACAGAAAATTTGATTGTTTCCTCGGATGCGAATTGATACAAGGCATCCTGGCCCTTGCCGATATTGACCATGAAGCCATTCAAAAACAATGCGTTATCACCCAGGACCTGTTCGTTTTGCTTCAAGAGAAGGAGGGTCTGTATGAAAGAACTTTTGCCCATACCATTCAATCCCGCCAGCAAATTCAACGGTCTGGTGTTCAGTGAAATTGTTTTGAGGGACTTGAAATTGTTTATGTCAATTCTTTTAATCATTCAGAATCTCCTGAACTATCTGGTTGACTTTTAGAAACCGATAAACAATTCGATTTTTTTCGCCGGTGCCGGATGATATGGCATTCCAGAAAACGTCATCCTGTTTACAGGCATGAGCAAACTTTTGTATAACGTCTTTTTTTCTCTTTATGAGCGTCTTTATCTGCTCGTCTGTCAAACCGGCCAAAGTCACGGCCCAGATTTCAAACAAGGCTTTGTTTATGGGTTTACGTCTTTTTGGATATTCATCCGCTTTTCTGAAGGCCCATTTGCCGAATATCTTGTGGGCAGCAACCATTGCTTTTATGAAATTTTCCCTGATTTCAACTCTTGATTCGTCTGATATTTCCGCAAGCCTGGACATGGACAGGTTCAGGAATGAATCCAGATCCGGTAAATACATGGAAGTCTCTGTGATATAAAAAGAAACATACCGTGTGACAAATTCCCTGTCCAGCATTCTTTTCGGGCTGATTTTATTTTCCGTGGCGGTCCTGAACTCCTTCAGCCGGGCCAGTTCAGCGACAAACTGCGCGGGTATTCCCTGGTTCAAGGCGTGGCGGATTTCCTGGGGCTCCAGGATCAACCCGCCCGTGTTTATGCGCTTGAATATATTGTACTTGACATTCAATGGGGTACCGGGATTAATGATGTATGCAATAATCTGGGTTTGATCGATGATCCTTTTCAACTTTCTTGGTAATTTATCAAATCCGGTTCCTTCAAGATCTTTCAAAAACTCCAGGCCTGTTAATGTCAATGTTTTATCGATTATGTAATTTCTCAGGCTGCTCAATCGCTGAAGCCCGTCAACCACCAGCCATTTTTCATCATTTGTCCCGTCAAAATAAAAAGCGGGAAGGGGAAATTTTATGAGTATGGATTCTATAAACTGACTTTGTTTTTCGATGGACCACAGATCATCGCTGCGTTGAAAATCAGAGTACAAATCTATCTCCGGCGGGTTCTGAGAAAGCCTGTCAATGATTATGGAGATGGTTGGGGATTTGATATCAATATTAATCTCCGAAGGATTGAATGGCTCTTCCATCAAAGGATTTCCGGTATTCTCATCCTCAACCGGAATCTCTTTGTACAAATCAGAACTACCTTTCATTTGTCTCAGTTTCCCGCATATATTTGTCTGTTAATACTCCTTCAAAATATTTTTCAAAGCTTCCACAACAAAATTCTGCTCCTGGTCGGTCATCTCAAAATACATGGGCAAAGTCAGGCAGTGTTCAAAGGCATATTTGCTGCCGGGCATAGCGCCTTTTATATCACAGTTTTTATTCTGATTAAATGCCTTGTGCATATGCAGGGAATAGGTCCTGATCTGGGAAGCGATTTCCTTGTTTGCCAGACCTTCCATGACCTGATCCCTGTCAGGCACAAATATGCAGCAGGACTGGAATGAGTGTTTTGCTTTGGGATGCTCCCCGTGGATTGTTACACCGGGACCATCTTTTAACGGGTCATAATAACGCCGGGCAGTGGTGATCCTTTTGGACAGGAGCTTGTCAATGTGCCGCATCTGTAGCAGTCCGATTGCAGAAAAGCACTGAAAAGATTCTGTTCAGGTCGACATCTGTCAGATATGGATGCATGGGAATGCTGAAAATCCTTTCAGCACAATCTTCTGACACCGGAAAATCTCCTTTTTTATTCCTCAGGTGGGCAAAAGCGGACTGCAAATGCAGGGGTGTGGGGTAATACACGGCAGTGGGGATACTGTTTTTCTGTAACCGATCCTGGATGGCCTGCCTTGCCTGGGCATCCGTTGCCAGGATGGAATACTGAGCCCACGCGCTCTTGATGCCCGGAAACTCTCGGGGCAGAGTTAACGGCGGTTTCTGGGACGACAGCAGGTCTGTGTAATTGCGGGCAATTTGGCGCCGGGATACCAGTTCATGGGGGAAAATGTCCAGTTTGGGCAGCAGGACGGCTGCCTGCAGAGTGTCCAGGCGGCCATTAATCCCAAGGCGAATATTGTCATATTTGTCCTTGCCCTTGCCGTGTATCCGGATGGATTTCAGGTTCTCAGCCAGGTCATCTGAATCCGTCAGAACCGCCCCGCCATCCCCGTAACATCCCAGGGGTTTGGCAGGAAAAAAAGAGGTGCAGCCGGCATGGGCAAGGCTGCCGGCCATTTTGCCTTTATATTCAGCCCCGAATGACTGGGCTGCATCTTCTATCACCGCCAGGTGGTGGTCGGATGCTGTTTTGTTGATCCGGTCATAGTCGCAGGGAAGGCCGAACAGATCCACCGGGATAATGGCTTTGGGGGTGAGTTTTCCTGCCTGGGCCACCTGCTGAATGGCGGTTTCCAGTTTTTCCGGTGAGAGGTTGAAGGTGGCGGCATCGATATCCACAAATACCGGGGTGGCGCCCAGCAAAGAGATTACTTCTGCGGTGGCAATGAAGGTGAATGGGGTAGTGAATACCGCATCTCCGGGGCCTATGCCGTTGGCCATCAAGGCCATGAGCAGGGCATCCGTGCCTGAGGCGCAGGTGACTGCATGGCGGACATGGGCAAACTCCGCCAGTCTTTTCTCAAGGATTTCCACTTCCGGGCCCATGATATATTTGCCGTGTTGTAATACGGTTCGGATGTTTTTTTCGATCTGAGGCATGATCCGCTGCTGCTGGGCTGCCAGGTCCACAAAGGCAATGGCATTTGATTGGGGTGCAGGGTCCGGTTGTATGGTTTTGCTGCACACCGGGCAGGTGAATGTGGTGTCCAGTTTTTCACCGCACATGCAGATCCAGCCGGTCTGTCTGGCCGGGTTCCCCACAACCAGGGCATGGTCGGGCACATCTTTGATTACCACGGCCCCGGCCCCAACAAACGCGTACTGTCCAATGGTGACACCGCAGACAATGGTGCAGTTGGCACCCAGGCTGGCCCCTTTTTTCACCAGCGTCGGCCGGACCTCATCCATCCGCCGGACATGGGACCTGGGGTTGAACACATTGGTGAACACCATGGACGGGCCGCAGAACACATCATCCTCCAGGGTGACACCCTTGTACAAGGACACATTGTTTTGGATCTTGCAGCCGCTGCCGACATGCACATCAGGGCCGGCTACCACGTTCTGGCCCAAATTGCAGTTCTCGCCGATCACGGTGTTTTTCAGGATATGGGAAAAATGCCAGATCCGGGTGTTTTTGCCGATGGTGACGTTTTCATCTATTTCGGAGGTGGGATGGACAAAAAAATCTTCCATTTTCGGGGTCAGGCCTGCGTTATTGTCGTTATTGGTTTGGGGCTTATTCTTGCCGGCTGTGATCATGTTACTACTGGACAAAAGGATGGCAGTCACCTTTTTTGAGGTTGGGGACGGCATTGCGGATCTGGTGAACGGTTTCGATGCTGGG
>JAIVHE010000288.1 GCA_020201255.1 Desulfobacteraceae bacterium | reverse complement strand
TGTTCGAACCGGGTCAGGGTCAGGTACCCGGTCTGGAACAACAGGGTTTCGACAGTGATGTTCTCCACATCAAAACTGCCCACGATCTCCTCTCCGGCGGTCAAGTTTTCCATGTCCGCGATCCGGTATTTCCCCTGCTGCAAGAGTTTGATCAGAAAAGAAGGGGTCCCGGTTTCGAACCAGTAGCTGGAAAACTGGCCGGTATCGAGATAGAGCAGGATGTCAAAGGGATTGTACACTTTTTCGCCCAGCCAGTTGTAGCCGTTGTACCATTCCCGGATCTGCGGCATGTCCCTGCCGGCAAGGCGGTCTGCAAACACGGTTTCCAGTTCCGCCTGGGTATATCCGCATATGGCGGAGTATTCCGGATTCAGGGTGATATCCTTTAAATTGTTGAGGCCGCTGAACAAAGAGACTTTGCTGAATTTGGAGACGCCTGTGATGAAAACGAATTCTATATGGAGGTCACTGTCCTTGATCACAGAATAGTAGTTTTTCAGTTCATCCCGGATCTGGGCTGCCAGAGAAGGCTTTTCGATATTGTCCAGGATGGGTTTGTCATACTCATCCACGAGAACGACCACTTTCTGATTGTATTTAGCGGACAGCTCCGAGATCAGCTCGGCAAATTGACCGCTCAGACTTGTTTTGCGGCCCTCGATGCCGTGTTCCCGGCGCAGATCATCCAGCATTTCCGAAAAATGGAGCTGCAGTTCTTCCAGGGATCTCACCACACCCGACCCGAAACTGATGTGGATCACCGGGTGTGTTGTTTCCCAGTCCCAGTTGTTTTCCAGAAAAAGACCGGAAAATAGTGCCCGCTTGCCCTGAAACGCCGCCTTGATGGTACTTAACAACAAACTTTTGCCGAACCTTCGGGGCCGGGAGAGAAAATAGTAATCTCCCCGGGAGGCAAGTGTCTGGATGTACCGGGTCTTGTCCACATAATAACAGTCACCGTCAATGATTTTTTCAAAGGTCTGTATGCCGATGGGCAGCTTTTTCAGCCGGTGCATGATCCGATCCTTTCCGTTGCATAAAAACATGCCTTCTGATTAACTGAATAACTGATAATCTAATACATCCCGTACGTTATAGCAAGCCCTTTCCCTGTACCGAATGATCCAGATAGGCATCGATAAAGGATTTCACCGCCGGGCCATACCCTTTGGTTTTGCTTGCACCGCTGTGGCCGGCATCTTTGGCAATATAGCAGGCCCGGCAGGGAGATCTGCGATGCGATCCTGGCCGGGCTGTAGAAGGACAATGCCCCTTTATAAAAGATATCCATCCAGAAGACGATCATGGGGCCGAACAGTTTTCCGAACGCCGGATGAATCCACCGGTACAAGCTCAGCAAAGCCTCCCGGGTGTGGGCATAGGATGCTTCCAGAAACAAAAGCCGCACCATGGAAGGATGTCTGGCCGCAGCAATGATGGCCCCGGCAGATCCGGCGGAATGGCCGTACAGCAGCACCGGTTCTCCCACCCAAAGGATGACCGATGCAATATCTTCGGCAAACCGCACCGCATTCACGCATTGCTTGGGACTGGAATTGCCATGGTCCCGGGCGCTGTGCATCACGGTGGTGAATCCCCATTGGGCAAATATCCGGGCCCGTTTCACCATCCGGTCCCGGTTTCTGCCCCATCCATGGGCAAATACCACAATACCCCGGGACGGGCCTTTGGGATCGATGCGCCATACTTCCAGATATCCGCCGTCCGCGGCCGGGATCATGGTGTCGGTCACGCTTCCCCACCGGGGCGGATCCGTGACCGGGTTTCTGGGGATCTGCTGCACCAGCCAGGTCAGAAACAGGGTAACCAAAAGATAGATCAGACCCACGCCTGTCAGGACATACACCAGGTTCATCACATATTGCAGAAGGGCATCATCCGGCACATCCATCGGGCAGTTCCTTTCACAGGTTTGGCAGCTCATTCAATTTGTCAGCAACCCGGGCATTATGCCAGACATGCAACAGATTATCCAGTCTTTAGAAAAACCATTGGTATTGATTCGAATTGCTGTGACTTGGGCATAGGAAAATGTAATAATGCAACAAAAATGAATTTTTAAGAATACAAGGAGAATACAAATGGCGCAACACAATTGCGGTACCTGCCGTTTTCGGAAAAAATATGATGACAGTCCAAAATCACTGCTGGGGCGGATATGGCGTTGGCACGCAGGCTGGTGCCCCGGCTGGAACAGATACATGAGATCCCTTCCCGAAAAAGAGCGGGGCGCTGTCGCTGAAAAATATGACATGTCAAAATTCAAATCATGACAATAATAGATCACAGATTAAAAACCATGAACAGGCAGCATACCGTCACACATACTTGGTGTCAATTGGCTTATAAACAAATCAGCTGCCGGAAAGCCCAGCAGCGTAACAAGGTTAAAAGAACCATCCGGTCTGGAAAAATTTCAAATATCTACCCATTATAACATGCCATACAGAGACTTTATCCCTGTCC
>JAIVHE010000595.1 GCA_020201255.1 Desulfobacteraceae bacterium | reverse complement strand
GGCCATGCCTCCCACAAGCCCGCCGCCATGGCCCCAGTTGTTGATGTTGGGCAGCAGAAATCCAATGAGTGCCAGACTGACAATCCATCCGGATGTCTGCTGAAACACCCGCTGTCCCCATGGTCCGCCCCTGGATTTGCCAAAATAGAGCAACGCCCCGATCAAACCGCACAGGCCCGAGGAGGCCCCGATGGTCAACGGAACATTGCCCAGAACAGAGAGCAGAAAACCGGCTGCCCCTGAAATGGTATAGATGGAAAACATCCGGAATACGCCATATTCCGCCATGACCAGAGGCGCAACCGTCTTCAGGGCCATCATGTTGAAAAGGATGTGCAAAAGGCTGCCGTGGAGCCAGTTGGCAGTGATAAGCGATCCCCATGCCTGGTAGGTTTCAATGGGCAGCCGGCCGGACGCACCTAAAAAAATCAGGGCATCAAGGGAGGGGCTCAGGGCATGAAACGGATTAAAGCTGGTGTGCATGGATTTGCCGCTGAAAACAAGGCTTATGATGAACAAAACCACATTGGTGTACAAAATGGTTTTCAATACCCGTGACGGGGTGAAGGCTGATGTATATGGGGTCGAAGGCTGCATGGCGGGTCAATACCTGAGATTTTATATGAAAGCCGTCAGCCGTCAGTACTCAGCTAAAAACTTTCATGTTTTGTTGTGCCTGTCAGGGCATGGTTGTTATTAGGATGATGTTATATAAGGAAAAACGCCTTAACAAGAATTTCTTCCATGGCATCCCAGGTAAAAGGTCAGGTCAATGACCAGTGTCATATGGGTGGTGGCACCGGTTTTTTCCGCCTGGCACTCAAACTGGTTGATGTCTGCTGCCACGACACGGGTAAATGTTTCAGGCATCTGAGCCACACCCCGGGCCGTGAGGGGCCAGGGCGGCACAAGGGTGACGGAAAATCCCTTATGTTCCAGAAAACTGCGGGTGACCCGGGTCAATGCAGCAGACAGGTCCTGGCCTGTCACCACAAAAATTTCCTGTTTGCCGCCCAGCAGGTGCCGGTATCCCACATATCCTTTTGACATGTCGGTTCGCTTGTCTGTAAACCGGCTGAGGCCGGCGGATTGATCCCGCTCTCCGGCCGGAACCATGGAAGTATAGGCCAGGTTCAGGTACTTGGGACCGGGGGATGCACATCCGGACAAAAGCGCCAGGATAATGGCCGGAAAAATCAAAGATATGATGCCGGATGACTGCACCGCGCAACACCTTGGGAAAAATGATTTCATATGGTATATAATCCTTTTGCAAACAAAAAATCAGCTGGGCGGGATATCTTTTATGGTCACGGCACCCAGGTATTCTTTTACCGCTCCCAGGGTCAAAGAAAACATTTTTGACCCGGTGAGAACGGCAATGGCATTGTCCGGGCACCCGCAGGCGCCGGCAAATGCCGGACCCATGACGGCAGCCGGATCTGCGGCGCCCTGGGGGTTGGCCTGCAGATGTTCGATATAGGTGTCCAGCCGTTCCTTGAGTATCTTGAAGTAGTCAATCTGATGGCCGGTGGTGGTTTCTGTGAGGGTGGAAATATTTTCTGATATCTCTTTGATCATATGCCAGAAGGATTCTGACAGGGGTGTTTTGTTTTTGTCTTCGGCAGCCATAAAAAAGGAAATCCCCCATCCCACGCTCAGAATCTTTAAAATCCCCAGTTCATATTCAAAGGTTGTCAGATTCAGCTGGGTTTCCTCTGGCAGCGCTGCCAGGATCTCCTTGAGATCTGTCCTGTCAATGGCAAAGGCGGCCAGGTTCTGGGCGATTTCCGGTACAGTTAGGTTCTGAGGTTCCGGTGCGGTCATAAACCCTCCTTTTGGGGTATACAAAAAATATCAATTGTGTAATATAATACACCATTGTAGTGTAAATATCCAGAATGCAAAGAGGCAAATCTTGGCAGAAATAAAAATAGAAATCAAACTGTTTGTTACCCTGGCAGCATTTGCACCGGAAAATGCCGACAATTTCACGGTCCAGGAGGGCACCACGGTGGAAATGCTCATCAGGGGGCTGAATATTCCGGCAGATACGGTGAAATTGATTTTTGTCAATGGCAGAAAACAGGATACCACCTATGTGCTCCAATCCGGAGACCGGTTGGGAATGTTTCCCCCGGTGGGAGGAGGGTAGTGGCCATGTCCACAGGATCCGAACGCTATGC
>JAIVHE010000594.1 GCA_020201255.1 Desulfobacteraceae bacterium | reverse complement strand
TTTGGGAAGAGGCCCTTCAACAAGCAGGTCGTCTTTGAATTCCTTTTCATTGACAAAGGCGGCCATGATGGCGGCCATCAATGCCGGGTCCTGGTCCGGCAGAAGGTTGTGCCGGATGCCCTGAGCCACCAGCAGCGGAGAATCAATCCTCAGTTTGGAGGCCCACAAGCCGTCTTCTGTGAGACTGCCTTTTTTTGTGATGAAATTTTCTTCGGCCAGAAAATCCATATGTGCCAGAAAATCATTCCACAGGTGTGCCAGATCTTGTCCAAACCGCTTTCTGGCGGCTTTGGAGCGTTTTTCCCCGGCCGTGATGAGATAAGAGGCAAAGGAGTTGTCCAGCAGGGTGCGGATCTGGTCCGGATCGTGGGAGAGCAGCAGGTTCAGCACCATGGAAAAATCAATTGTGATCTGGCTGTCCACATCCAGGGCAGGGGCGTTCACCAGCGCGGCAATGCGTTTTAGATCCATGAACTTGCCCGGCAGCACCAGGGCGAACCCGATATTGTCCATGCCCCTGCGGCCGGCCCTGCCGGCCATCTGCTGAAACTCACTGGGGGTCAAAGACTGAAAATCCACGCCATTGAACCGGTCGGAATTTACAATCACCACAGAGCGTGCCGGAAAATTCACCCCTGCCGCCACTGTAGAAGTGGCAAACATGGCATTAAGCAGCCCTTTGGCCATCAGGGTTTCCACCACCACTTTCCAGGCGGGCAGATGGCCGCTGTGGTGGGCGGCACAGGCTTTGCCTGCCAGTTCCCGGCGGTGGGGATGACTGCTCAGATGGGGATTGCCCGCCACCAGTTCATCCAGGGTTTTTTCCAGGGCCGCCTTTTTTTCGGGTGTTTTGTTGAGCAGGTCGGCGTTGCACAATTTTAAGGCATTGTCGCACTCGGCCCGGGATTTTAAAAAGAAAATAGCGGGCAGCAGGTCATACCGGTGCATGATCTTGAGGATCTCCCCGAAATTGGGAAGCCGTCCCGGTGGTGCTATGACGGGGGCATTTTTGGTGTTTGTAAATGCAAGTACTTTTTCATGGAGCCTGGGCGTGGGGTCGCTTATATTTTTCAACAACGGATACAGGGTGCCGGAGGGATGAAAAAATACGGGGTACAACCCGTTCCGTATCCCCTAAATAATGGGCTTCATCCAGAATGATCAGATCGCAGTTCAGGCTTTCCCCCGTGTGCATGGCATCATACAGCTGGTTGCGCAATATTTCTGTGGTGCCGATGATGACGGGCGCATCGGCATTTTCCTTGATATCTCCGGTGAGAATCCCTACATTTTCAGGCCCGAACAGCTGGGAAAACCGGTTGTGGATGGAGTTGGTCAATGCCTTGAGCGGGGTTGCATACCAGATCCTGCCGGCTTTTTCCAAAGACTTTCTGGTCACTTCTTCGGCAATCCAGGTTTTGCCGGCACCTGTGGGAGCGGTCACCAGGCAGTCTGTCTCCTGGATGGCCTCAATCGCTTCAATCTGGAAGGGATCGGGTACAAATGGCTTGTCGTCAGGTACTCCGATTTTTTCAAATATGCGGATCAGGCCTTTGTCCGCCCCGGGCTTCATGGGCGGCATGTTCTTGGGTTTGGACCGGGATTTTGTGCCCCGGTAAAAGCGTTTTGTTTTCATATGGGGGCAAGTGTAATCAATATTGGAAAATTGTGCAAGACTTGTTGGCAGCACTGCATATTTGCCAAAAGCATGCCAGGTTTTCGATCTTTCTGTGCAGCATTCTGTCCAGGGCCCCGCCCCTGGAGGTGTCCTGTGCCCGGCCCGAGACCCTGCGGGGGCTTTTTTTTCATAAGAACAATGATGTGCGGCCACCCGCCTTCTGGTTAAAAACCATCACGGCATATCGTACCATGCCCCCTCCGGCTCTGACGGTCCGTTCACAGGACACCACCAGGGGCTCCCCATACAAGCGCACGCTGCTGTAGCAAATATCCAGGGCAGCAGGGAATTCAATGGGACATAGACGTATTAGATGGCATTTTTCAAGTTCAGTATTTTGGCTTGTGATGATTCCAATATGGAATCGCGAAGAAAAGCACTTGCCTCTAATATTTCTATGCCGATTAATTCACCACTTTCATTTAACTCGGCTGTAATATTTGGGCTTAGCTCAATGCTGTCTGCTTCATTTTCCTCAGAGATAACTATGTGCAGGATATCTTCATCTTTAAAGTATGTCATTTTTGTTTTATCCATATATGAACCTCCCTGTTTTAAGCCGGAAATTAATTTGTTGTCGCGTTGTTGCATGAATTGTGACAGGGGTTATTTCTTTTCCATGCTTCTCATATGGAATTATAACCAGTCTTTGATCATGTTTGCCTACTGCAATTATACGTTGGGTTGTCGTATCGAAGTATCTTTCTTCAGCATGCCGTAATATATTTTCAAGTTTTGAAAGTTCAAATCCTCTTAATTCTGCTCTATATTTCATATATTCAGTCCATACAATAACAGACTTTTCAGGGTTTTCCACATCCCCTCCAATCAATTATGGTTATTATACCCCATATCTTCCATTTCAGGGTAATGTTATTTTTG
>JAIVHE010000343.1 GCA_020201255.1 Desulfobacteraceae bacterium | reverse complement strand
TTTATGGGATGATATAAGCATGTCAGGGTATCAGATGTAACGATACTGAGCTGGAGAACCGCAGAGCTGTAGCAGAAAATGACAAAACTACACAAGAGACATTGCAGATTCAGGAATACCTTCACAAGGCCTTCAACAAGACAGCAGCACTATTGAGGACACGCCAGGCACCGCACCCATTGCACTGATTGAGAAATATAGAGCAAAAGCATCTGACCTCCTGTAACGATAATCAAAAAAAGGAGGCGTCATGGGTTTTTCAGATTTATTCGTCCCCAAGTATTTACATTCCAATCCAAAGGTCAGGATCAAATTTGTCAACAAATGCCAAGACCTGAATCTTTTAGAGCAGATGACCGAAAAAGATGAAGATGAAAAAGTGGTTCAGGCGGCAAGAAACCGTATTCAGGTTTTGAGTGCCGGCCAGTCCCAAACAGACTATCAGGCCGGATGATCAGAAAGCTTTTCATCAATGGCTGCCAGGGCATCCCTGGCAGCCTCCACAAGATCCGGATGGACCAGGCCGGGCAGAATCTTTTGGATCCAAATTTTTGTTTCAGACGTTCCAACTTCTCCCAGGGCATATAACATATCCCCCTGGACCGGGATATCTTTATCTGCAAATGCATGGATGAGAACGGGGGCAAGTTGCGCAGCCAGATCCGGGGCCTCGTTTGCCAGGATTTCCACCACCACCATGGCACCCAGACGTACCGACCATGTGCTGTCCAGCAACAGTGCGATAAACCCATCAAAAAGTGTACCGGCCTCGATCATGTGCCGGCTGATCCACTGGGCATCTCCCTGTTCCAGAATATGTTTCAGGGTTTTAGAACCCAGTTGTGAGGGATCCGGCCGAAGCATCATGGCCACAATTTCTTCGGGGTCGGCATGACCGGTCCATCTGAAATCCTGATCCAGGATCAGGCATGGGGCTGACATTACGTGGTGTTCCCGGGCGGTTTCTGGAAACAGGCTCCCGTCGATAATATGAAGAAAGATCTTTTTTGAGCGGGCTGCCAATGGCACAAGGGTTCTGACCATATCCGGACAATGGGGGCATTGCATGGCAATGAAAAGTGTCAGGCGGCTCTGATGGTCCAGATGGTCCAGCATGGTTTGCGTTTCCTGCGCCAAAACTGGCCATGAACCGGCCAGACAGGATAAGGCTTCCAAAAAAGGGGGCAGTTCCTTTTCCAGAGGAAGCGCGCTCAACAGAATGTTGTCAGTCACAAAAATGCCGGGCAACGATGCTTTTTTGTCTGATGGCTGGACTGTTATACACGGTGCAAGCCGGGAAAGTTCCCGGGCAAAGGCATTAAAGTGTTCCTGTTCCCGGTGGTGGGTGTGTGATACAAAAATCGTTTGGCCATGTGGCTGGTTTTTTGCCCAGGCAGAAATTTTTTCTTTGTCCGTTGTTTTCATGACTGAATCTGGTTACCACCTTTTTCCATTGAAAGTGTCAATGCGTGTAACGCCTGCTGGACAAGATCCGACCCTGATATGGTTGTCGGATCCTGTGATTTCGGTCCAGGGTTTTCGGCACCGCTGTTTTTTGCCTCAAAACAGGCCATTCCTATACTGATGGTCAGCGGTATCATCCGGGTGCCCACCTGGATCTTATTGTCACCGATGTTCTGCCTGATACGTTCCGCCAGAATCTTTGCCATGGTAATCGGTGTATTGGGCAGCACGATGCCGAATTTTTCTCCTGCAAACCGGCACACCACATCCAGGTCCCTCACCATTGCCTGTATCCTTGCTGCACAGGCAGTTAAAATAATATCCCCGGTCTTGTATCCGTAAGTTTCATTGCATGCGTGAAACTGGTCCACTTCTACCAGCAAAAGGGACAAGGGCTGCAGGTAGCGTCTGGCTTTGGACATTTCCAGGGCCAGGGTCCGGTTGAACCAGCTGCGGTTCAACAGCCGGGTCAGGTGATCCCGCCGGGAAATAAGATCGATTCTGTCCCTTGCACCCTGCACTTTATAGGTGAGTCTGGCCCGGGCCATGGTTTTCTGGATGGTATCAACCATATCCATTGCAGATGTCTGTTCCTGGATCAAAAAAGTGTAGGCACCTGTGGCAATGGCAGCGGCCCCGGCATCGGTATGGCGTTTGTCCACAATGTAAATCACCGGGGCGCGGGTTCTCAGCCGTATCAATTTTTCCAGCAGATGCAGGCCGGACCCGTCCGCCAGCCGGTGGTTGATAAAAATAATGTCCGGCCGGTGGGCAGCCACATATTCCAGGGCCTGGTCAGTGGAATCTGCCTGGAACAGACCAGCCTCTATTTTGCCGGTCAGATAATGCTGAAAAATCATAAAGTCATCCGCGAAAGGGGTGGCAAAAAGAATTCTGCCGGGCCGGTTTTTACCGGTTTTGTCCTGGAACCATATCTGGCTGTCCATTCTTTTGTTTTGGGATCTGCGCAGTTGGCAGATCACCCGTGAGATGTGATCCGCCGCCGTCCGGATCTGGTTGACTCCCTGGCGCAGCCGCGGGGGTATATCCTTTGCCTGCTGCAAAAAATAAGCTCCTGCCTGAATTTTGGACAAAAAAGGGGAAACCTGATTGCCAAATGCCGAAGACAATGCCAGGGTGTCTTTTGTAAGTGCGGTTTCAGATAATGATGACTGGTGCTGATCCATGAAGCGGGAATAGACTTTTTCCAGTTCCTGGATGCTCTGGCCCACGGCAATGCGGTGGCGGAAAAGTGCCAGAAAGAGCAACAGCTTGGCCCTGACCAGAACCGGTTCAAGGGGTTTGATCACATGGTCCAGCAAAAGGGGCGGGACATTGTCATACAGATCCGGAAGCCGGGCGGTATCTGCCACAAGCAGCAACGGCGGTATCTGGGTATGATTCAGGCGGGACAGTCCGTCTGCAATGGCATGGGAATCGATTTTGGCCAAAGACAGGTCCATGACAATAAAGGCCAGGGTCCGGCCAAAGATATGTTCCATGGCATCAACTGTGGTGTCTGCATCAATAATGGCCAGTTCCGGGGTGTCTGCCAGTGCGGTTTTGACAACCCGGGCAGTGTCCTGGGGTGCAATGATCAGTGCCGTGTGCAAGGTGGCGGTCATGGGCCTCTCCTGTTTATAAAAAGGTGAAAATCCGGGTGGCTCCCTTGTTCTTTGCCAGAATCCTGCTTTTCAATTACGTAAAAATCATGTACATACCATACACCAGACCCAAAAAATATTTTTCCAGGCAGAAGTATACTATGCGTTTTTTTGCAGATCTCCACATTCATTCCAAGTTTTCCCGGGCCACTGCACGGAACCTGGATTTTGAAAACATTTATCACGCCGCCCGGCTCAAGGGAATTTGTGTTGTGGGTACCGGTGATTTTACCCATCCTTCCTGGGTAGCGGAAATGGAATCCAAGCTGGAATCTGCTGAACCCGGATTGTTTGCCCTCAAACGACCGATTGCAAAAAAAATTGATGAAACCATACCCTTACCCTGCAAAAATCCGGTGCGGTTTATGCTCCAGGCGGAAATCTCCAATATTTACAAAAAAGACGGCCAGGTCAGGAAAAATCATAATATCATCTATTTTCCGGATTTGGCCAGTGTAAAAAAATTTAATGCCCGCCTGGATGCCATCGGCAATATTACCTCTGACGGCCGCCCTATTCTGGGGCTGGATGCCAGAGATCTTCTGGAAATCATGCTGGAAACCAATGACCAGGGATTTTTGGTGCCCGCCCATATCTGGACCCCCTGGTTTTCCCTGTTTGGATCCAAATCCGGTTTTGACCGGATGGAGCAGTGTTTCCAGGATTTGACTTCCCATATTTTTGCGGTGGAAACAGGCCTGTCTTCAGATCCCCCCATGAACTGGCGGGTGGCCGACCTGGACCATGTCCGGTTGATGTCCAATTCCGATGCCCATTCACCGGGATACCTGGGACGTAATGCCTGTGTGTTCAATACGGATCTGGATTATTATGCCATGCGAAAATCCCTTGAAACCTATGATCCTGTGGCCTTTGAAGGAACCATTGATATGTATCCGGACCAGGGAAAATACCATTATGACGGCCACAGAAAATGCCATGTCAGCCTGGACCCGGATGACACTGCCAGGCTGGGCGGAATCTGCCCGGAATGCGGTAACCCGTTGACCTTAGGGGTGCTGTACCGTGTCAGAGAACTGGCTGACCGGCCTAAGGGATTTGTGCCGGACAACCGCCAGGGCTATACCAGTATCATTCCGCTGACCGATATACTGTCTGAAATTTTCGGGGTGGGGCCCAAAACAAAAAAGGTCGCCCGGTATTATCAAAAAGCGGTGCATACACTGGGACCGGAGCTGTGCATCCTCACCGAGCGCTCTTATGACGACATCCAGACAGCCGGCATACCCCTTCTGGCAGAGGCCGTCACCCGGATGCGGTCCGGAAATATTACGGTGGAGCCGGGGTTTGACGGCGAATATGGCAAGGTGCATATTTTCACGGCCGGGGAAAAAGAGCGGCAAAAAGGTGACCTGCCATTGGAGATGACCCTGAAAAAAAAATCGATGGGTCATAAAAAAAAAGGTCGGTCTGCTGCCCAGATACCCGTGAACAGTCAGGCGGTTTTGCCCAAAACAAATCGTTCAAAACGAAACAAGCCAAATAAACCAACAGAAAACAAGTCCCGAAAAAAACTGCCTGAAACCGGTGCTGCCAAAGAACCGGGCCTTCTGGAGGGATTGAATGCAGCACAGCGCCGGGCAGTGGATTCTCCATCCCGTGCCATTCTCATTACGGCCGGGCCGGGTACGGGAAAAACCCGGACACTCACGGCCAGGATTGCCCGCCTTGTGTCGGAAAAAAAAGTTTCTCCCGGACAGATTCTGGCCCTGACCTTTACCAACAAAGCGGCCCAGTCTTTGTCTGGACGGTTACAGGCTTTTTTGCCTCTGAACGGACCCCCGGTGACTGCTGCTACGTTTCATGCCTTCTGCCTGGCCATGCTCCAGGAATATGACGGACTCACTGCCGGGCTTATGGAAGAGGAACATAGAAAAGAGTTGGTGAAAAAAGCCCTGCGCCGGATGATGGAAAAACCAGGCGGCATCGCCCGCCTGGCAGAACGGTTGGATCTGCAAATCAGTTTGTGCAAACAGCAGCTGCTGGGGCCCCGGGATGATTTGTCCTGTGTGACCGGGGACCAGGCAGTGCTGCAGCCGGTCTATGCCGCCTACCAGGAGCTGTTACAGGCCCGGAACCTCATGGATTTTGAGGATCTGATTTTCCGGTTTCACCACCTGCTCACCCGGTCTTCCCATGTGTTGAACCAGGTACAGAACCGGTTTGCCCATGTGTTTGTGGATGAATACCAGGATTTGAATATGGGCCAGTACGAACTGGTAAAGCTGCTGGCCCAAAACAGCCATATATTTGTCATCGGAGATCCGGATCAGTCCATTTACGGGTTCCGGGGATCAAGCAACCAGTATTTCAACCGGTTTTCCAAAGATTATCCCGGGTGTGAACAGATCGTGCTGACCCAAAATTACCGCTCCACCCAGACCATACTGGATGCCTCTTTTCAGATGATTTCCCGGTCCGGTCAGGACAATGTACCCCAAAAAATTTTTTCAGAGGTCAACAGTGCCCGCAAGCTGATCATCAAGGAAACCGCCACAGACAAAGCAGAAGCCGTGGCTGTGGGAAAAATGATTGAAGCAGGGGTGGGGGGGCTGTCTTTTTTTTCCATGGATACCCGGAACAAGGAAGATTTTGCACAGGCATCCTATGGATTTTCAGACGTTGCCGTTCTGTTCCGGACCCGCAGACAGGGAAAAATATTTGCAGATGTGTTTGAAAAACATGGTATTCCGTTTCAAACAGCAGATAAAAAAGCGGGGCTTGGTCTTCCGGGTATCCGCCCTTTGGTAAGCTGTTTTCGGGTCATGACCCGCCGGTGGGGGACAAAAGA
>JAIVHE010000342.1 GCA_020201255.1 Desulfobacteraceae bacterium | reverse complement strand
CTCAAACATCTGAAAAAGGCCATCATCCACAACAAGTATTTTGTCCAGGCCTATGCCACCTTAAGCACTGCCTATTACATGAAAGGGCTGTATGAAGAAGGCATCCAGGCCAACCTGGAGGCGGTTCAGATTCAGCCGGAATTCCCCATTGCCCACAACAACCTGGCCGTGGGATACCTGGAACTGGGGGATTATCAAAAAGCCATCATCCATTGTGACAAAGCCCGTGAACTGGGTTATGACGTGGCCCCGGATCTTTTGGAAGAGCTGGCGGCCCACCGTCAGGGATGACCTTTGATCCAAAAATAACCTTTCATGTTCCCGGGGAGTTTGAGCCGGTGCTTCCCGGTTGCCGGCTGTGGCAGATGCCTTTGTCCGGAAAGACCGGCAGTTATGAATCCGCGCCGGAATGGACGGTGGGAGAATACCTGGAAGCGGCACGCGCCTTTCTGCTTCAAGAGCAGGGTCGGTTGGTATCTCAGGCCGCAAGCCGTCTGGCCGGGCACCGCAGACCGATTCATACCATGGCCGTCTGTCTGGAAAAGCACGGGGCGTTTTATCATCCTTTGAAGATCACCGTCGCTGCCAACGCTGATTTTGTGATGCTCGTACTCAACGGGGCGGTGAGAGATCCGGGATTCACGCTGATCGAAACCGAGTTTCGACTGTTGGCGCGTCTGGCCGGTCAGGTGGTTCCCTGCTTTATTCCCCGGGTGTTCGGTGTCGGCAGCGTTGTCACAAAAAAAGGAGAGGTCGGATTTTTTCTGGGTCAGTGGTTTGACGGGTTTCATGAATTTCACGTCACACGGACGGTCCGGGGCGACCGGGTGGCCATCTGGAAGGATGACGGGACCCATGAACCAGTCCCGTGGCATGATGCGGTCAAAATTTATGAAAACATCGCCTATGTACTGACCGCCTATTATGAGATTGATACCGGGCACGAGATTTTTCCCTGGCACCATGCGGCCGGGGATTTTGTGACCAACACCCGGGGTGAGGTGCGGCTGATAACGGTCCGGGGAATGGGGCTGCTGACTGAAATGCCCTTTGAATCGCCCGATAGGGAGGTCAACCGGCTGTTCTGCCTGCTGTTTTATTTTCTGAATCTGACCCTGTGCATGCGCCTGGACCGGCTGGACGGCACCGGTCCCTTTGTATGGCTGCCGGATATGGTGCTGGATGCCACTGTGAAAGGCATGTGTCATTCTTTGGCAGACCGTTCAGCCCAGAGACCCCGGGCAGAGGTTTCTCACGAACTGCCGGCCCGGTTTCTGGAATTTATAAAAGGATTCGGCCAAAACCAGCTGCATGACATCATGGCACATCTGCTGGAAGAACGGCATTTCAATGCGGTTGAAGCGCAATTGGCCAGGAATCACATGGAGTCTCACTGTCAAAAAATTGTTCGGATACTGGCCCGAATGTGATTCCGGGTTCCGGTCCCAAAGTGAAAAACAGGGATATCAGGTTTTTTTATTGACATGTGGTAACAGAAATTCTATATCACCTAATGATATTTTTGGCGAAGTTATCTTTTGAAATACTAAAAGGATGCCGCTTGTAGACTAAGGGTTTGGAATGATATCGAATTTGATTTTTGTCAGATTATTGAATGAAAAGTTTGGAAAATCTTTTCATTGTTGAATGTAATTTAACTTTTAACGGAGGTAAGTAAATGGCTAAGCATGAAACTCCTTTACTGGACCAGCTGGAAACGGGCCCCTGGCCAAGCTTTGTCTCTGACCTGAAAGCTCAGGCGGAAAAAAGGGCAAAGAATGAGGAAGGCATCGAGTTCCAGATTCCGGTGAATGTGGTAGAAGATCTTCTCGGGGTAGTGGAACTTTCTTACAAACACGGCAGAACCCACTGGAAACACGGTGGTATCGTCGGTGTTTTCGGTTATGGCGGCGGGGTGATCGGCAGGTACTGCGACCAGCCCGGAATGTTCCCCGGTGTCGAAGCATTCCACACCATGCGGGTGAACCATCCGGCAGGAAAATACTATTCCACCAATTATCTGAGAGAACTGTGTGATCTGTGGGATTTCAGAGGCTCCGGTGTTACCAATATGCACGGCTCCACCGGAGATATCATCCTTCTGGGCACCACCACCAAACAGCTGGAAGAAATTTTCTGGACCATGACCCATGACATGAACCAGGACCTGGGCGGCTCCGGCTCCAACCTGAGAACCCCGTCCGATTGTCTGGGACAGTCCCGGTGTGAATATTCCTGTTATGACACCAATGCCCTGGTGTATTTTCTCACCAATGAATTCCAGGACGAACTGCACAGGCCTGCTTTCCCTTATAAATTCAAGTTCAAACTGGACGGCTGCCCCAACGGCTGCGTAGCATCCATTGCCCGGTCTGACATGTCCTTTATCGGTACCTGGAAAGATGACATCCGCATCGATCAGGATGCGGTAAACAAATACGTGGAAAACGATCCGGCGTATCCTGCCAATGCCGGTGCCCACAAAGGCAGCAAAGACTGGGGTCCCTTTGACCTTGAAAAAGAAGTGCTGGGTCTTTGCCCCACAAAATGCATGAAATTTGAAAACAAGAAATTGTTCATCGACAATGCCAACTGCACAAGGTGCATGCACTGCATCAATGTCATGCCACGAGCATTGAAAATTGGAAAAGAAACCGGCTGTTCCATTCTTTGCGGGGCCAAAGCCCCGATCCTGGATGGCGCCCAGATGGGCTCTCTGCTGGTACCGTTCGTCGAAGTCAATCCTGACAATGATTATGAAGCAATTACAGACATCATTGAAAACATCTGGGACTGGTGGATGGAAGAAGGCAAGAACCGGGAACGTTTAGGTGAGTTGATCATGCGCCAGGGTTTCCAGAAACTGCCGGTCCCAGAGACTATAACGAATTTTATCCTCCTGTGATCGCAAAAAACAAGGGCAAATGGTCTCACCATGAAATCCTTGAGCCCGGCGTTCTCGTGCACGTGGCTGATTCAGGAGATGAAGTATACACGGTAAGAGTGGGTGGGGCACGTTTGATGTCCACCGGCCTGATCAATGAGATCTGTGACATTGCTGACAAGCATTGTGACGGATATGTGCGGTTCACCACCCGAAACAATGTGGAATTCATGGTGGATGCCAAAGACAAGCTGGAACCTTTGAAAAATGAGCTGTCCTCCAGAAAATTTGCCGGCGGTTCCTTCAAGTTCCCCATCGGCGGTACCGGTGCAGGTGTAACCAATATTATCCATACCCAGGGCTGGATTCACTGCCACACCCCGGCAACGGATGCATCCGGTACGGTCAAGGCTGCCATGGACGTGCTGTTCGACGATTTTCAGGACATGAGACTACCTGCACAGCTGCGGGTTTCCATGGCCTGCTGCCTGAACATGTGCGGTGCGGTTCACTGCTCTGATATCGCCATCCTGGGATATCACAGAAAACCGCCCATGCTGGACCATGAATATCTGGACAAGGTCTGCGAAATTCCATTGGCTGTTGCAGCATGTCCCACCGCAGCCATCAAACCCGCCAAAATCAAACTGGACTCCGGCAAAGAAATCAAGTCTGTTGATGTCAAGAATGAACGGTGCATGTACTGCGGTAACTGCTACACCATGTGCCCGTCCATGCCCCTGGCGGATACCGAAGGGGATGGTATTGTTCTGATGGCCGGCGGTAAGGTATCCAACCGGATTTCCGATCCCAAGTTCTCCAAGGTGGTTGTGGCTTTTCTGCCCAATGAAATGCCCAGATGGCCGACCATGACCGATGCCATCCAGAGAATGGTGGATGCCTATGCCAAAGGCGCCAACAAGTATGAACGTCTGGGTGACTGGGCCGATAGAATCGGATGGGAAAAATTCTTTGAGGTGTGTGAGCTCGAATTTACCCACCACCTGATTGATGATTTCCGTCAGCAGGCATACATGAGCTGGCGTCAGTCTGCACAGTTCAAATTCTAGTGTATTATCTGTTTTTGAACAGATTCTGCTGCATATGATGAAAAGCCGGGGCTTTCCGCAAGGTTGCCCCGGCTCATCCATTTTAATTCAAAGGAGTGAAGACAATGAGTGATCTTCTTGACAACAAAGAAGCTGCAACAGAGGCAGTGATGGAATGGCTGAACAAAAAAGCCAAAACAAAATCCAAATTCTATCTCAAGGATTTTTACAAAATTTTCCCGGATGACAAACCCAGAATGATCAAAAAAGTCGTCAATAAAATGGTGGAAGATGGGGTTCTTGAATACTGGTCATCCGGTTCTACCACCATGTATGGCATTAAAGGCGGGGGCATTCAGCACTCTTCCGAAGGTGAAAAGTAAGACAAGATAAAAGATACAAACCCATGCAGGCAAGTTGTGAAAGTGTCCCTGGCGTAGTGGTGGCAGGTCTCAGGGGTGGATCGGGCAAAACCATAATATCCTTAGGGATCACTGCTGCATGGAAGCGCATGAATACTGCGGTCTCCCCGTTTAAAAAAGGCCCTGATTATATTGATGCCGGCTGGCTTTCCCTGGCAGCCGGCCGCCCCTGTTACAATCTTGATACCTATCTGTGCAATCCTGCGGTTGTGCAGCAATCCTATCTAACCCACTCCCAATCCTGCGATATCGCCCTTGTGGAAGGAAACCGCGGTCTGTATGACGGTATTGATACCGATGGTTCCACCTCCACGGCGGAATTGGCCAAACTGCTGCATCTGCCGGTTGTGCTGGTGCTGGATTGTACCAAAAGCACCCGGACCATGGCAGCGCTGCTGCTGGGGTGCATGCATTTTGACCCGCAGGTGCGCATTTTAGGGGTGATACTCAACCAGGTGGCAGGCAAACGACACCGGAAAAAAGTTGCGGCCAATATTGAACGGTTCTGCAACATACCGGTATTTGGGGCCGTTCCCAAACTGGGATCCGACGATTTTCCCGAACGTCACATGGGGCTGGTTACATCGGCGGAACATGGTTCTTCTCAGAACTCCCTTGCCGCAGTTGCAAAAATGGCCATGGACCACATTGATCTCACTGCTCTTTACCGGGCCATCATCGATGACTGCACAACCTGTGGGAAACAACGTATTCCTGTTGCCGATCAACCTCTTCTCACAGGCCGCAAGCCCAAGGTCCCGGCAGTTTCATTTCCGATAAAAAATCAGCAACCACAGGATCAGGTGGTTATCGGTGTCATCAAAGATTCTGCTTTCCAGTTTTACTATCCGGATAATCTGGAGTGGTTCGGACTTTCCATCAAGCCCCAGGGCCATGGCTATACCAGGGTGCATGTGAAGAATGAAAATCCGTTTTACCGCATCGGAGATGTTCTGAAAGGTCATGAGTTCCGGTATTCCAAAATTCTGAAAATCGATTTTCAAGACCATGAAATGGCTTTTACCATGGAACGGGGCAAGGGCATTCTGGATAAAAAAGACGGATTTTTCAAAAACAATACTTTTGGTACCTATACCCATATCCATGCACTGGGATCTGTTTCCTGGGCACCTTCTTTGGTGGCAAATGCCAGGACATATAAAGCGAGGAGACTTCCATGAAGGTAATAGCAGAAATGGACGAAATGGTCCGGTTTTCAGAAAAGCTGCGATGCGAAGGCCAGACCATCGCGTTTGTGCCCACCATGGGATTTTTGCATGAAGGCCATCTGGCACTTATGGCCGACGGCCAAAAAAAAGCGGATCACCTGGTGGTATCTATTTTTGTGAACCCGGCCCAGTTCGGCCCCAATGAAGATTTTTCCACCTACCCCCGGGCAATGGACCAGGATCTGGAAAAGTGTCGCAATATCGGCGCCACAGCCGTATTTACGCCGGCGGCAGAAGATATGTATCCTGCGGGGCATGAGACATATGTGGTACTGGAAAAACTGCCGTTCCATCTGTGCGGTTTGTCCAGACCTGTCTTTTTCAAAGGGGTGGCCACGGTGGTGACCAAATTGTTCAACATTGTCAGACCCCATGTGGCCCTGTTCGGGGAAAAGGATTTTCAGCAGCTGGCCGTGATCCGACAGCTGGTACAAGACCTTTGTTTTGATATTGAGATTACGGGGGTGCCCATTGTTCGGGAACCGGATGGTCTGGCAATGAGCTCTCGAAACAAATACCTGACACCAAAACAGCGGCCCCATGCACTGCTGCTCCATCGCAGTCTTGCAGCAGCGCAAAAAATGGTGACGGATGGTGAAACAGATGCAAGCAGGATTGTGGCCCTTGCCAGAGACGTTCTGACATCCTGCCCGGATATCCGGGTGGATTATGTATCCATTTGTGATCCTGGCACCCTGGATGAGGTCGCGGTTATCGAAGATGCGGCACTCATGGCCATTGCTGTCTGGCTGGGAAAGACCCGCCTCATCGACAACCAGATGCTTGTACAAACAAATCGTATGTAGAGACGACACCGTTATTCATCAAGCCCCCCTTGGGGTATGGGGTCCCAGGATATTTGCATGATGGATTGTGAATCACAAGGACCTTGTCAGAAGCCCCTGGAGGTGTGCTGTGACAGGACCGGACCGTCAGAGTCGAAATAGAAAATAAAAAGGGACGATATTTTCCGGCAGATAACCGGACAATACCGTCCCTTTAGGTGTAACAAACAAGCTGCCGCATGCTGCCCATTAACACGCTGACGCGTTGAATAGGGACCGTCTTACGTTACGCTTTTTCATGGCACTGGGTACAGGAAGTGGGGGCAGGACCTTTCCGTCCCTTGGGATCTCCCGCAGCAATATTGAATTCTTTGTGGCATTCTCTGCAGTTGCCATGCATGGCGTTTTCATGGACCATGATGTCCCTTCTGTTTTCCTTGGTTTTTTCAAAAATATTGTGGCATTCATAACAGGGCTGAACGTCATCTCCCATCGTAAGTTCCAGGGGTTCTCCGTTTTCATCATGGTGGCATTCACCGCAGGTAATGCCGTAATCCTCCGCATGTTTTTTATGGGTGAAGGTCACGGGTTTAAACTGGGGCTCCCCTTTTTTGCGGCTTTCATAACCTGGGGTTTGCAGTGGAAAAGTGTCATCCACCTCGGTTCCGGCCTGAAGACCGGTTGTAACAAAAATGGCAGCGATTGCGGCAATCAGCAGCATAATCAGTTTTTTGTTCATAATGCGGTTCACTCCTTTGGCTGTTGCATTCATTATTTGTTTTTTTTTCCAGCACCACTTCCCGGCACCGGTTGGTTTTTATGAAATTAATCTACTTACTTTTTTTCACAATACCGGAGAAAAGTCAATACAAAATATGGGTGTTGCCGAGGACATTACGCAGTGGTATCCTTATCTTTGGTATCAGGCTCCTTGGCATCTTTCTCCTTGTCAGATGCTGCATCTGACGCGTGATATGCCGTATCAGGCCCAGGGTCTGTGTCGGTATTGTTTTTTGCCTCTTCATCTGTTTGTTCTTCATCGGCAAGCGGTTTTTTCCCAAATACCCGGGCACCGATAATGCTAATTTCATAAAGGATCATCAACGGCAGGGCCATCATAACTTGAGTGATCACATCCGGCGGGGTGATCAAGGCAGAGCCCACAAAAAAGAGCAATAAGGCGTATTTTCGGTTCTTTTTTAAAAACGGCACCGTCACCAGGCCCATGCGGGCCATAAAGGTGAGCACCAGGGGCAGTTCGAAAACAAACCCAAAGGCCAACAGCATCTTGGAGGCAAATGACAGGTACTCTTTCATGGAGGGCATGGCCTGGATGGTATCGGTGGCAAATCCCAGAAAGAACTGGAAACCATAGGGAAACACAATGAAATACCCAAAAGAAGACCCCAGAGCAAAAAAGAAAATGGATAGCATCACCACGGGCAGCAGGTATTTTTTTTCCTTCCGGTAGAGTCCGGGAGAGACAAACATCCAGAATTCATAGAAAAGCACAGGCGTTGCCACCACAATACCGGCAAGCAATGATACCTTAAGATAGGTAAAAAATGCCTCGGGCAGGCCGGTGAAAATCATTTTTGCATCGCCGCTGGCTTCCATGGCGGTTACCAGAGGTGCGGTGAGAACCTGAAACAGTTTTTCCTTGAAGGCATACGCCCCGGCAAATCCCACACCAACCGCAATAAAAGAGCGGACAAGCCGGTCACGCAATTCCCCGAGATGTTCGGTAAACGGACTTTTGGTTTCGGTTTGCATCAGTTGTCCGCTTTTTTCCCGTCATCAGTTCCGCCATTGTCCGGAATATCATTTTCAGGCGGTGTTTGCACGTCATCAACTGGTTCGCCCGTTGGGACCTCTTTGTTGTCTTGGGCCGGTCTTTTCATATTTTTGTTCTTGTCTTTGTCTGTTTTTTCCCGGCGGGATTTTCGGGTGACATCATTTACGTCTTTGGCAGATGGTGTAACATCATGGAGGGTGGTTTCCATGTCAATGCTGCGCTTGAAATCCTGGGCTGAACGCTTGAATTCGCCCATGGCCCGTCCCAGTGTTTTGGCAAGTTCCGGCAGCTTTTTGGGGCCGATGACGATCAGGGCTATGGCCAGGATCAACAATATTTCGGGCATTCCAAGACCAAACATTTTATTTTATATCTCCTTTATGTGCAGAATACTCTACAGGTAAAAGGTTTTACACCGAATGTGCAGGGTGTGTCAACCGGAACAATGGTCAGGTTTTTTTGGTAAATTTTTTTGGCGGTCCGGGCCGCCGTCTTCTTTTGGGCCTGGCTTTGGACTGGGCCGGTTTCTGCGGCTGCCTTGGAAGGGGTTTGGGCAATGGCTGCTCCAAGATTTCAGAGGGGTATTCACAATGGATTTTATGGCCCAGCACTTCTTCGATCTGGGGGATCTGAAAAGAACTCATTTCATCGGCAAAGGAAATAGAGGTGCCTGTGGCACCGGCCCGTCCGGTTCTTCCGATGCGGTGGATATAATGATCGGGTTCAAGGGGCATGTCATAATTGACCACATGACTGATGTTTTCAATGTGTAGTCCCCGGGCTGCCACATCCGTTGCCACCAGGATGTTGATGGTGCCGTTCTTGAACTGGTTCAACACCTTGAAGCGGTTGTCCTGGGACACATCTCCTGACAATACCTTGCATTTTTGCCGGTACCGGGTAAGTTTGTCACATAAAAATTTTGCGGTGTCTTTGCGGTTTACAAAAACAAGCACCCGGTCAAGTTTTTCCGATACAATGAGGTTGTAAACATGCTGGAATTTGTGATCTTCCGTGGTCAGATAAACCACCTGGCGGATACTGTCTGCGGTGGTCTGCTCCGGGTCGATTTCAATCTGGACCCTGTTCTGGGTGGTCCATGAATCAGCCAGGCGCAACACTTCCTCGGTGAGGGTTGCAGAAAAAAACAGGGTCTGGCGCTTGTCCTTGTGTGGTGTCATGTAAACCAGACGTCTGACATCCGGAATAAATCCCATGTCCAGCATCCGGTCCGCCTCATCGATGACCATGACCTCCACTTTGGATAAATTGATGCGCTTTTGCCGGATGAAATCCAACAGCCGCCCCGGGGTGGCAACAATGACATCAACCGGATTATCCTGGAGTATCTGCTGCTGTTTGGCATACCCGGTACCCCCGTAAACTGACACAATTTTTAACGGAGTATATTTGGCCAGGTCATTGAAGTCTTTTTCAATCTGGTGCACCAGCTCCCGGGTGGGTGCCAGGATCAAAGCCCTGGGAAAGCCCTCTTTGTTTTTTGTCTTGTTTTGGGTAAAGGTTTTGATCATGGCGATAATAAAGGTGGCGCTCTTTCCGGTTCCTGTCTGGGCTTTGGCTGTGGCATCCTTGCCAGCAAGGGTGTGGGGCAAAAGCGCTGCCTGGATATCCGTGCAATATACAAAGCCTAAGTCGTCTATGGCATGCATGAGCGTGTCAGGCAGGTCCAGGTCATGGAAACGGGTTTTTCCCTCCTTGGGTTCCACCATAAATTTTTCCACAGACCAGGGCTGCTGTCTGTTCTTTTCTTGGGGCGCCTGTCCCCGGGCACTTTTTTTTGCAGCGGCCTGGCGGGTTGTTTTTTTTCGTCCCTGCTGGTTTGAATGGGATTCTACAGGCGGTTCTAAAAATTCGGATTCAGATCTGTTTTGCGGGTCCGGGTCTGTTTTTGCCTTGTTGACATGTTCTTGTTTCGGATCAGGTCCAATCGGGTTGTCAGCCAGGGTTTTGTTTGTTCGCTGATCTTTGTTTGCCCGGGGTTTTTGTAACAGCTGCTTGAAAAATGAGATAAGTGGTTTCAATAGTACACTCTATTTTGGGGGTTGAAAATGATAACTGCCTGTGTGTTAGTAACAGACAGGCAGTTATTTGTGAAGCAAAATCTTGTGCAGGGCGGGGATTCCACAGATTACCCGCCTGCCACCAACGGCAGCAGGCGGATGACTGAACCATCAGGAATCGGTGTTTCATGAAATCCGGGACTGGACACAAGCTTCCCGTTAAGGCGCACCACCGAACAAAAGCCGGTATCTTCCATCTGCTCCAGAAGATCAGCGATGGTCATGCCCTTGTGCCATGTAACGGGGTTGTCATCCACCTGTATCATAAAATGCGTTATTATTTTACCCCGTTTTGTGCCAGCACTTCCAGCACTTCGGGAAAATCAATGCCAAGACGTTTCACCGTTTTTTTTGTGGGGATACCGTTTTCGGTCCAGCCCCGGCGTTCATACACTGCATCCTTGAGCTGTTCATACTGGGCTTCGCGTTCCTTTCTCAGGGCCGCTACTTTGGTATCCGTATCCATACCGGAAATATCCATGCCGTATTTTTCGGTCAGCTGCTTGTCATAGCGTTCCTGACGGCTTTCATATTCTTCTGCAGTGACAGGTCCCATGGCCCGGTAGGGGAGGGTATCATGTTCCCGGGTGCCGTACCCCATCTTCAGGTTGAAGACGCGCTGGAAGTTGTACACTGCCTCGCTCATGGCAATCAGGTCATCAGGGGTGGTCTTTTTTCCGGTAATGGCGGAAAAGAAATCCGCATACCATTGTATGTGTTTTTTGACTTTGGCGGGTTCTTCGGTCTGCTTGTTGTCTTCGGGTACAATATCGTTCCAGGGAAGCTTGCACAGGCCGCACAGGCCAAACCAGGTCCTGAACATGGGAAACCAGTGCAGGGCCTCTGCCTTGTTTTCAAAGGTGGGCATGAAATTATGGACCATATCCAGGAAAATCAGCCAGGCTTCATCATGCTGGGGGCCTTTGAGG